>NZ_JABXEP010000349.1:0-1293 GCF_013372605.1 Myxococcus sp. AM009 | reverse complement strand
CTGAAGTTACCCCGGTTTCGTGGAGTCCCACCCGCTGTGCGAAAAGGGTCCCACGATGCCGAAGTCACGCCCCCCATACCCGCCGGAGTTCCGTGAGCGGGTCGTCGAGTTGATGAAGGCCGGCCGGTCCGGCAAGAGTCTCGCAAGAGAGTTCGGTTGTACCGAGCAGAGCATCCGCAACTGGAAGAAGCAGTTGGAGGGGAGCTGCAGTGGCGCCCCCAGCAGCAATGGCGAGGGCAGGCCAGCCCCCAGGGCGAGCAGTGTCGCCTCGGATGAGCGCGCTGAGCTCGAGCGGCTGCGGCGCGAGGTGCGGGTGCTGCGCGAGGAGCGCGACATCCTAAAAAAAGCTGCGGCCTGGTTCGCGCAGGAGTCCGTGGCGACGCCCAAGCGGCGTACCGACTCGTGAAGGCGAATCAGGCCGTCCACGGCATCACGACGCTCTGCCGTGTCCTGGAGGTGTCCGAGAGCGGCTACCACGCGTGGCGGACGCGCCTGCCCTCGAAGCGAGCGGTCGCTGACGCGGGCCTCAGCGAGCGCATTCGCGCCATCCACGCGATGAGCGACGGCACCTACGGCGTGCCGCGCATCCACGCCGAGCTCGCGGCAGAGGGTGTGCACATCGGCCGCAAGCGTGTCGCCCGTCTCATGCGGGCAGCGGGCCTCGAGGGCGTCAGTCGCCGCAGGTGGTGTGTCACAACGACGCGCGACGAACGCGCACGCCCTGCGCCCGACCTGGTCGACCGCAAATTCGTGGCCCCTGGACCCGACCAGCTCTGGGTTGCTGACATCACATACATCCCGACGCACGCCGGCTTCCTCTACCTCGCCGTCGTGCTCGACGCATGGAGCCGCAAAGTGGTCGGCTGGGCCATGGCTGGCCACCTCAAGACGGAGCTCGTCGTGCAGGCTCTCGACATGGCCGTGGGGCAGCGTCAGCCCCAGAACGTCGTGCACCACAGCGACCAAGGGACGCAATACACCTCGATTGGCTTCGGACTTCGGTGCAAGGAAGCCGGCGTGCGCCCCTCCATGGGCAGCGTTGGCGATGCGTACGACAACGCGATGTGTGAGAGCTTCTTCGCTACACTCGAGTGTGAACTGCTCGCACGCCGCCGTTTCACGTCTCACGCCGAGGCGCGGATGGCCGTCTTCCGCTTCATCGAAGGCTGGTATAACCCGCTCAGGCGCCACTCCGCGCTCGACTACGAGTCACCCGCTGGTTACGAGAAGAAGCACCGCGCTGCCGCTTGAGGGCGAAAGCGCGGAACGCTCTGCGGAACCGGGGCAACTTCA
>NZ_JABXEP010000348.1:0-1321 GCF_013372605.1 Myxococcus sp. AM009 | reverse complement strand
GCCCAGCGTCAGGAGGAAAAGAAGGCCCCAGCCCCGGGGCACGGACGCACCGCGGCGGCGGCCTACACGGGCGCCAGCCGGGAGGAGGTGGCGCACGCCTCGCTGCACGGTGGGGACGTGTGCCAGGGCTGCTTGAAGGGCAAGGTGTACCTGCTGAAGGAGCCGGCCATGCGGGTGCGGGTGAAAGGCGTGGCCCCGCTGGTGGCCACCGTGTGGGAGTGCGCGCGGCTGCGCTGCAACCTGTGCGGGGAGGTGTACACCGCCCAGGCGCCCGAGGGCGTGGGCGAGGAGAAGTACGACGAGTCGGCCGTGGCCATGACGGGGCTTCTCAAGTACGGCACGGGGCTGCCCTTCCACCGCATTGAGAGACTCCAAGCAGGCCTGGGGATTCCCCTGCCGGCCGCCACCCAATGGGAGCTCGTCGAGGCCGGCGCCAGCAAGCTCCAGCCCGCCTTCGACGAGCTTCTCAACCAGGCGGCCCAGGCTCCGGTGCTCCACAATGACGACACCGTCATGAAGGTGCTGGCGCTGACTCGGGAGCAGGTGCAGGCGGCCGCCGCGGGGGCCCCGCTGAAGCGCACCGGCGTGCACACCTCGGGCCTGCTCGCCGTGGGCCAGCAGCACCCCATTGCTCTCTTCTTCACCGGGCGCCAGCACGCCGGAGAGAATCTCTCGGACGTCTTGCGACAGCGCGCCGCTGAACTCTCAGCGCCCATTCAGATGAGCGACGCGCAGACGGCGAATGTGCCTGGGGAGTTCGCCACGCTGTGGGCCAACTGCCTGACGCATGCGCGGCGGGGCTTCGTCGACGTGGCCGCCGACTTCCCGGCTGAATGCACGCGCGTCCTGGAAGCCTTCCGGGATGTGTACCGGGTGGATGCCGTTGCCCGGAAGGAGGGGTTCACGCCCGCGCAGCGGCTGGCGCTGCACCAGCAAGAAAGCCGTCCCGTCCTGGACGGCCTCAAGGCGTGGCTGGAAGAGCAAGTCACCCAGCGCAAGGTGGAGCCCAACTCCGGGCTGGGCCAGGCCATCGCCTACCTGCGCAAGCACTGGGAGAAGCTGACCCTCTTCCTACGCGAGGAGGGCGCTCCACTGGACAACAACGTGTGCGAACGGGCCCTGAAGAAAGTCATTCTTCACCGCAAGAATGCCCTCTTCTACCGGACGCTGAATGGCGCTCACGTGGGAGACGTCTTCATGAGCCTCATCCACACCGTCGAGCTATGCGAGGGCAACCCCTTCGACTACCTGGTGGCGCTGCTCCGCCACCCGGAGGCGGTGGCGCAAGCCCCGGGCGAGTGGATGCCCTGGAACTACCAGC
>NZ_JABXEP010000347.1:0-1335 GCF_013372605.1 Myxococcus sp. AM009 | reverse complement strand
CCACCCCCAGCGTTCCCCCCGGGGGCAGCGCGAAGGACACGTCGTCCACCGCGCGCACCGGCCCCGCTTCCAGCGCCAGCTCCGTGGTCAGCCCGCGGACGTCGAGCAACAGCTCCTGCCCCGCGGGCGTCACGGCGGCCGTCACTTCTGGGCCAGCTCCTCCAGGAACTCCCCTTCCTGGATGACGCCCTTGCGGATGAGCAGGCGGATGAGGCTGGCCACCATGCGCGCCGGCTTCACCTTCTCCGTGTCCAGCGAGGCGTCCTCGCCGCGGGAGATGCGCTCGATGTCGTCCAGGATGGACAGGTCCTCGTCGGAGAACTGAGGCGTGGGCGTGAGCGGCACCGACGGACGCGAGCCCTGCGCCGCACCGCCGAACACCACCACCGGCACGCGCGGCCGGCCCTCCGCTCCGTCCGCCTCCGCGTCGGGAGGAGGAGGAGGCGGCGGCCTCACCGGGGCCGAGGCCTTCCGGCCGAGCAGGTCATCCAGCGCGTCCACGCCGGCCTCGCTGTCGGTGGCTTCCGGCGGCGGCGGTGGCGGCGAGGCCGGGCCTCGGGGCGAGGGGGGACGGGCAGCGGGCGACGGAGAAGGCGGTACGGGCTTGGACACGGGCTTCGGAGCCTCCGGGAAATCCCATTCGAGCGGCGCGCCAGCGGCCACGGGCGGAGGCGGCGCACCGTCCTCGTCCTCCAGGGCCACTGCTTCCACGATGTCCAGCGGCTCACCCCGGGCCCGCGCCAGCGCGGCGTCCAGGTCGTCCGAAGCCGCCACGAAGACACGCATCTGCTTGCGGAGCTGGAAGCGCAGCTCGTCCACGAGCGTCACGTCCGCCGGGTCATCCACCGCGACGAGGATGCGCTCGCTGCGGCCTTCCACTTCCATCCGGAACGGCACGATGCGGTGCTCGGACTGGAAGTCCACGGACACCAAGCTCACGACGTTCGCCGGAATCTCCTCCGGCAGCGCCACGAAGGGCAGCGCGTGCTGGGCGGACAGGGCCTGCGCGATATGCGTGGGCGTGCAAAGCCCTTGCGCCACCAGCACCTCACCCAGGCGCTGGCCACCGAATGCACCCCGACGTCCCAATGCCACGCGGACCTGCTCCTCCGTCACGACGCCGGCCTCGACGAGCAGCTCACCAATCTTCTTGCGCATGGAGGACTACCGCTTGACCTTCGCGAGGTACTCCTCGCGGCTGAACACACCCTTCTCGATGAGCAGCTCGACCATCGCCTTGAGGGCGGCGACTTCCTTGCGCTGCACTTCTTCCACGTTGCGAAGCAGCTCCGCGGGGCTGCCGGAGGCCGCGGGACGGGCGGCGGGAGCCTCGGG
>NZ_JABXEP010000346.1:0-1353 GCF_013372605.1 Myxococcus sp. AM009 | reverse complement strand
GGCCAGGGGGTGGGCGTCGTGATTCCTGAGCACAAGATCCAGGAGGTCCTCGACCGGGTGGACCTCGTCGGGCTCATCTCCCGGCATGTGGACCTGAAGAAGGCCGGGCGCGAATGGAAGGCCTGCTGTCCCTTCCATCAGGAGAAGACGCCCTCCTTCTACGTGGTGCCGGAGAAGCGCTTCTATTTCTGCCATGGCTGCCGCGCGAGCGGTGACGCGGTGTCCTTCGTCCAGCGCTACCTGGGCAAGACGTTCCTGGACGCGGTGCGGGATCTGGCCCGCGAGCTCGGCGTGGACCTGGAGGCCGAGCAGGACCCCGGCATGCGGGAGCGGCAGCAAATCAAGGAGGCCACGGACCAGGCCGCCGAGCACTTCCGCGCCATGCTGTGGCAGCAGGACGAAGGCCGCTCCGCCCGCGCCTACGTCGCCAGCCGCGGCGTCTCCGAGGAGACGGCCATGGCGTTCGGCCTGGGCTGGGCGCCCCACGAATGGGCCACGCTGACGGAGCGCTTCCAGAAGCTGGGCATGCTGGAGTGGGCGGCGAAGGCCGGCCTGGTCCTCAAGCGCAACAGCGGTGACGGCTACTACGACTTCTTCCGCAGCCGGCTGATGGTGCCCATCCGCGCGCCGGAGGGCCGCCCCATCGCCTTCGGTGGCCGGCTGGTCGGCGCGGACGAAGGGCCCAAGTACCTCAACTCGCGCGAGTCGCGGCTCTACAACAAGAGCGAGACGCTCTTCGGCATGGACCAGGCGCGCGACGAGATGCGCAAGCGCAAGGCCGCCGTGCTCGTGGAGGGCTACTTCGACGCCATTGGCCTGCACCAGGTGGGCGTGCGGCACGCGGTGGCGCTGTGCTCCACCAACCTCACCGCCGGGCACATGCAGGTGCTCAAGCGCGCCGAGGCCCGCGAGCTGATTCTGCTGCTGGACGGAGACTCGGCCGGCCTCGCTGCGGTCGAACGGCTCTCCGGTCCCCTGCTCGCCGCGGGGGCGACCGCGCGAGTGGCCCTGCTGCCACAAGGGGATGATCCCGACACCTTCGCGCGTCGAGAGGGCCAGGAGGGCGTGGAGCGGCTGCTGGAAGGCGCCCACCCGCTCACCAGCTACCTGTTCGCCTCGCTCCTCCCAGAGGGCAAGGCCGCGAGCTTCGAGGAGAAGATGGCAGCGCTCGAGCGGCTCAAGCCGGTGGTGGGCCAGGTCCCCGTGGGCCTGGTGCGCGCCACCCTCTTCAGCGCGGTGGCCGAGCACTTCGGCTGGCGCCCTGCGGACGTGGAGTCCGCCCTGCGCAGCAAGGTGCCCCTGCCCAAGCCCGCCGGCGGGGAGGCACCTCTTTCGAGCCCCAGCCGTCCCGCC
>NZ_JABXEP010000345.1:0-1364 GCF_013372605.1 Myxococcus sp. AM009 | reverse complement strand
GACGGGCGGGGGCACGGGAGCCGATTCTGGGGGGACTCATCTTCTCCAGTATCGGTTGAACCCGGAAAAAGTTGCGTCCCTGGGCGTTGCAGCCGTGCCGTCGAGCCTATGCGACGCGCTGGCCGAACGGCGGGTCGAACAGGGCCGGGTCTGACTGACGCGAGCGGAAGAGGTCGATGATGTAGTTCATCCGCTGGTCCAGGCGGCTCCAGTCTTCCGCCCCGGAGCCCTCGAGGCTGTCCGGGCTCTTGTCGAACTGCGCCAGCAGCTTTCGCAGCTCGGGGCTTTCGATGGTGCGCAGGTGCGGCGGGAAGAGCGTGGACTCCATGCCCGGTGGCGGCGGCAAATCATTGCCCAGCTTCAGCGCGCTTCCGGGAACGGCCAGCTTCATCATGTGCTCGGTGGCGAGGCGGCGGAACGCGCTGGCCATGCGCTCCACCACGGGGCCGAGCGCGGCGTCCACCACGCCTGACTTCAGCGCGGCCTTGCCCGCGAGGTTGGCGGGGAAGAGCAGGGCGTTGATGCTCGCCTCGATGGTCTGCCGCAGGATGCCGTGGAAGGTCTCCTTCATGGGGGCGTTGAGCGCCTGCTCGATTTGCGGCTGGAGCCTTCGCTGCTCGTGCAGCCCCACCTTGTTGTTGGCCAGGAGCATCAGCTCGGCTTTCTTCTTCGGGTCCTTCTCGAACATGGCCTGGGCGTAGTGGCCGAAGGCTTCCTCCAGCACCGGCTTGTCGGCGGGGAACTCGCTCAGGTACTGCGCGACTTTCGCCGTGTCGTACTGGGTGTCGCCCTGGAAGGTCGCCACGAAGCGGGAGAGCTCCTGGCCCACCTCCTCGAACACCCGCTTGTTGCCCTCGGAGATGGCCAGGCTGACGTTCTGGATGGCGTCATTGCCGGCTGAGCCGATGTCCGCCAGGGGAAGGGCGGGCAGGCCCAGCTTGCGCAGCAGGTCGTCGACCTGGGAGAGCGGCCGGGTGACGCCGTCGAGTCCCTTGAGCACGTCGGTGAAGAACCTGGGCATGTCCTCGCCGCGGATGCTCACGCCGGCCTGCTTCGAGGCCCAGGTCGCGAAGGTGGACCAGTTGGCGTTCTCCGTGCCCAGGAGCTGACCCACGGCGTTGGACAGGTCGGAGTAGCTCTGCGTCACCGCCTGGTTGCGGACCACCAGGTCCTTCATGGCGCAGATGTGCCGCACGTCCTCGGGGGAAGGGTAGGTCCCCGGCTCGACGCGGGGGCCCTGGAGTGGGCTCGAGCCGGTGGGCTCGGCGGCTGGGTCGCACGAGGGCGCCGGGAGCCTCAGCTCGTTGCGAGGAGGATGTGTGGGCTCCCCGGACTCCGTGGGGCGCTCGGGGGCACGGGGATTG
>NZ_JABXEP010000344.1:0-1374 GCF_013372605.1 Myxococcus sp. AM009 | reverse complement strand
GCCCGGCGAACACCAGCACCTCGCTGAAGATGACGAAGCCCATGTACACCCGCGCGGCGCGCTCCGCCTCCGGCCCGCCCGCGTGGATGACCAGCCCGTACGTGGAGAAGCCCATCACCGCATAGGCCGTGTAGAAGCTGATGACGTCCAGCGACAGCACCAGCCCCAGGTTGCCGGACATGGCCGCCAGGAACAGCGCGTGGAAGCGGTGCCGCCGCGGGTCCTCCGCCAGGTAGCTCGCCGCGTACACCCCGGCCGCCGTCCACAGCAGCGCCGTGGCCAGGAGGAAGGGCCGGCTGGTGGCGTCCAGCCCCAGCCGCGCGCCCAGCAGCAGCCACGGCAACTCCACCTCCAGCGACGGCGAGCGCCCCGCCGCCAGCGCCAGCCCCAGCGCCGGCAGCGCCGCCACCGAGGCCAGCGCGCCGCTCCACCGCCGCGGCCCCCGCACGGCCGCCAGCCCCGCGGCCACCAGCGGCAGGAAGACGGCGACGAGCAGCAGGCCCCGGCCGCTCATGGCCGGAACTCCCGCTGGGAGATGAGCCAGGCCCAGGACAGCGGGCTGATGGGCGAGTGCGCCAGCAGCCCCACCACCAGCGACAGCAGCGCCGTGGTGAGCAGCGGGAAGAGCAGCAGCGGGTGGCCCTCCCACCGTGGCGCGGGGCCCGCGTGCTCCGCGTCCGGCGCGTCGAACCAGGCGCTCTTCAGCAGCGGCAGGAAGTAGGTGGCGTTGAGCACCGTGCTGCCCACCAGCACCCAGAGCGCCCAGGCCTGGCCCGTCTCGCTCACCGCGCCCAGGCCCAGGTACCACTTGGTGACGAAGCCGGCCACGGGTGGCACGCCTATCATCCCCAGCGCCCCCACCGTGAAGGCCGCCATCGTCCACGGCATGCGCCGCCCCGCGCCCTTGAGCTCCTTCACGTCGTGGATGTGCAGCCCCTTGCCCAGGCTGCCCGCGCAGAAGAAGAGGGTTATCTTCATCAGCCCCTGGTGGACGAGGTGGGACAAGGCCGCCACGGTGGACACCGGGCCGACGATGGCGACGCCCAGGACGATGTACGAGACCTGGCTCACCGTGGAGTACGCCAGCCGCCGCTTCAGGTTCTGCTGCGACAGCGCGCGCACGGAGCCATAGAGGATGGTGAAGGCCGCCACCGCCGCCAGCGGGCCCGTCACGCCCAGCGACTGCGCGTAGCGCACGCCGAACACGTCATAGACGACGCGGACGATGCCGAACGCCCCCGCCTTCACCACCGCCACCGCGTGCAGCAGCGCGCTCACCGGCGCGGGCGCCACCATGGCCGCCGGCAGCCAGCCGTGCAGCGGCACCAGCGCCGCCTTCACCCCCAGCCCCGCGATGAAGAGCGCGAACAGCCC
>NZ_JABXEP010000343.1:0-1386 GCF_013372605.1 Myxococcus sp. AM009 | reverse complement strand
CCGAGGAGAAGCCCGTCAGCCCCAAGAAGTGGACGCCCGAGGAGAAGTTGCGCGTGCTGGCGGAGGCACATGGGCTGGCGGGCGAAGCCTTGGGAGCGCTGCTGCGCCGAGAGGGGCTGCACGAGGGGCAACTGGCGGAGTGGCGCGCGGCTGCCGCTGGGGCCCTCGCCCAAGGCACGAAGGAGGCGCCGTCCGGGGCCCTGACGGCCGGTCAGCGTCGGCGGCTGGCCGTCTCGGAGAAGCGAGTGAAGGAGCTCGAGCGCGAGCTGCGCCGCAAGGAGAAGGCGCTGGCTGAGGCGGCCGCACTGCTGGTGCTCGAAAAAAAACTTCAGGCGATGGGTTGGGACGAGAAGGACTCGGGAGACGAGGACGACGCAGCGGACGAGACGTGCGAGAAATGACGCTCGCGCTCGTCGACGAGGCGCTGGAGAAGGGCGTGCGTCTGGAGGCCATCTGCTCTCGGCTCGGCGTCGCCCCGCGCACCATTCAGCGCTGGAGGAAGCCAGCCACGGCGGAGGACAGGCGGTGCGGTCCGCATACCCGGCCGGCCAACCGACTGTCCGAGGTGGAGCGCCGCCGCATCCTGGCGGTGGCCAACAGCGAGGAGTTCCGGGACGCCTCGCCCAAGCAGATTGTCCCCCGGCTGGCGGACAGGGGCGAGTACGTGGCCAGCGAGGCGAGCTTCTACCGAGTGCTGCGTGAAGCAGGGCAGTTGGCCCACCGTGGCCGCGCCAAGGCTCCTGTGCCCAGGCCTCGGGCCGAGCACCTCGCCACCGGGCCCCGCCAGGTATGGAGCTGGGACATCACCTACCTGAAGGGCCCGGTGAAGGGCAGCTTCCTCTACCTGTACCTCGTGGTGGACGTCTTCAGCCGGCGAATCATGGGCTTCGCGGTGCACGAAGAGGAGTCGTCCGAGCATGCCGCGGCCCTCATCCGTCGCTCTTGGCAGGAGGCTGGGTGTCCCGAGGGGCTGGTGCTGCACTCGGACAACGGCGGCCCCATGAAGGGCGCCACGTTGCTGGCCACCTTGCAGTGGCTGGGCGTCACCCCGTCCTTCAGCCGGCCCCGCGTCTCGGACGACAATGCCTTTTCCGAGGCCCTCTTCCGCACGCTGAAGTACCGCCCCAGCTTCCCTCTGCGCCCCTTCGCCTCCGTCGAGGACGCGTGTCGCTGGGTGACGCGCTTCGTGGCCTGGTACAACACCGAGCACCGCCACTCCGCCATCCGCTACGTCACGCCCGAGGACAGGCACTTCGGCCGCGAGGGCGCGCTGCTGGCCCGACGCCACCAGGTGTACCAACGCGCCAAAGCCCGTCACCCCGAGCGTTGGAGCCGCGACACGCGCGACTGGACGCCCGCGGGCCCCGTCCGCCTCGGCCCCTCTCC
>NZ_JABXEP010000342.1:0-1397 GCF_013372605.1 Myxococcus sp. AM009 | reverse complement strand
CGTTTCAGTGTGGTGGACCAGGGCCCCGGCATCTCCCAGGAGCAGCGTGCGCGCCTCTTCGGCCGCTTCCAGCAGTTGGACAGCTCGGACACGCGCTCCAAGGGGGGCACGGGGCTGGGGCTGGCCATCTCGCAGGCCATCGTGGAGCAGCACGGCGGTATCATCACCGTGGAGAGCGAGGAGGGCCGGGGCTCCACCTTCACCTTCACGCTGGAGTCGGCCCGGCCCGCGCCGGCCCTGCCGCCGCCCGACATCCCCGAGGACGCGTCCCGCCATGAGGTGCTGGTGGCCACCGCGGACGTGGAGCTGGCGTCGCTGCTGGGCGGGCTCCTCTCGCACGAAGGCTACCGCGTGCTGCGCGCCACCAGCCTCATCGACGCGGCGAAGCACCTGGACACCGCGCTGCCAGACGCGCTGGTGGTGGACATGCAGCTGCCGGAAGGGCACGCGCTGGACTGGGTGCGGCGCCTGCGCGAACAGCCGCGCACGCATGAACTGCCCGTGCTGGCGCTGTCCGGCCGCTCGGACGAAGCCGAGGGCGTCCCGCACTGGGTGGACTGGATGCCCCGGCCGCTGGAGGAGTCGCGGCTGCTCAAGTCGCTGCGCTACGCCACGCGGCAGCCGGGCCAGGCGCGCGTGCTGGTGGTGGATGACGACGCCACCACCCGGCGCACGCTGTGCGCGCAGCTGGAGCGGCTGGGCGTGCAGGTCTTCGAGGCGGCGGACGGCGAGAGCGCGGTGGAGCTCGCGCGGGAGACGACGCCAGACCTCATCGTCCTGGACGTGGGCCTGCCGCGCCTGGACGGCTTCGAGGTCGTCGACATCCTCCGCCAGGGCAAGGGCCGCGCCACGCCGCTCATCGTCTTCACGGGCCGGGATTTGACGCGCATGGCTGAGCGGCAGCTCACCCTGGGCATCACCCGGCACTTCACCAAGTCGCGCGCCTCGGAAGAGGAGCTGGTCTCCTCCGTGCGTGACCTCCTCAACGGCCTGCTGGCGAGAAAGGCACATCCCTCATGAGCAGCAGGACGCTCCTGTTCCTGGAGGACGACAAGGACTTGCAGTCGCTGGTGGGCACCTTCCTGCGGGAGAAGGGCTACCGCGTGGAGCCCGCGCGCAGCGCGGCGGAGGCGCAGGCCGTGCTGGCGCGCGTTCCGGTGGACGCCGCCATCGTGGACGGCCTGCTGCCGGGGATGACGGGCGCGGACTTCATCCGCGAGCTGCGCAAGACGCAGCCCAAGCTGCCCATCCTCTTCGCCTCCGCCTTCTGGAAGGACTTGAAGAGCCACGAGCTGCTGACGCGGCAGCTGGGCGTGGTGCGCATCATCCACAAGCCCTACAAGCCGGAGGAGCTGCTCGTCTGGGTGAACCAGCTCTTCCCCGCGCCCGCCCTGCCG
>NZ_JABXEP010000341.1:0-1415 GCF_013372605.1 Myxococcus sp. AM009 | reverse complement strand
CGGCGAAGGCGCCCAGGCTGCCCGGCTCCGCACAGGCGGCGCTGAACGTCGAGGTGCAGGCGGGCTACCGGTACGCGGCGCTCGGGAGCGTGGAGTCGGTGGCGATGACGGCTGAGGGCTTCACCGTAGCGCTGGCACCGCATGCCGTGGCCATGACGGCTGGTGGAACGGACGGCACGCGCCGCACGCAGAAGCACCACATCGCCACGAACAAGAATGATGTTTCGAAGGCGCGGGGTGGGCCGTGGACGCCGGAGTTCAGGAGACTCTTCAAGCGGGCCGGCATGGAGCTGAAGGACCCCGAGAACATCATCCAGGTCCAGGGACACAGGGGGCCACATCCACAGGAGTACCATGAACTGGTATTCGAGCGGCTTCAGGGCGCGACCGCGGGCTGCCGGCAGGTGGCGGCGTGTCGCAAGGCACTGGCGACGGAGCTCCAGCGGCTGGCGAGAGAAGCTGTAACGCGTGGATCCGAAATCAACAGACTCCTGACCCGGGGTAAATGAGGCAGAACGTTCGCCATGCCGAGCCGCTACTTCAAGCTGACCGAGGACAGGTACGCGGAAAATTGGGACCTGGGTGACCCCTTGGACGAGCAGGGGCACGAGGTGGAGGACCCGTGGGTGTACGCCGCCGGTCAACCCATCCACAGCCCCAGCGGTCGTCTGACCATCCCCGTCGACGCGCCTGGAAAGCGGTTGGACTTCTGCACAGCGGGCATTGGCGTGACGCCCGTGGTGCACGTCAAGGTGGCCTCGCTCTTCGCGGAACTGGCCCCAGAAGACGTGCAGCTCATCTCCGTGGACCTTCCGGGACAACCGGACCAGTACCTCATCCTCGTCGCCACCCAGCTCATTCGCTGTATCGACGACCATGCAACCCGAGAGGTGCTGTACTGGAAGCCCGAGGACGAAAGGCCGGAGAAGCTCGGCCAGTATCGCTCCGTCGTGGGCTTGCGCATCGACCCCTCGAAGGTGGGCGGCGCCAAGGTGTTCCGCACCTGGGGCTGGCCCATCGCCCTCATCGTCTCCGAGGACCTCAAGGTCGCCCTGGAGCGGTCCGGCGCCACGGGGATGAAGTTCACCCCCGTGTGACGCGGGCGGCTACTCCGGCTTCTTCGTCCCCGTCCGCTCCCAGAACTCGCCCATGGCGCGCGAGGCCCAGACGATGGGCATCCCATCCACCATCGACTCCTCG
Organism: Myxococcus sp. AM009; assembly: GCF_013372605.1. Classification (NCBI taxonomy): domain Bacteria; kingdom Pseudomonadati; phylum Myxococcota; class Myxococcia; order Myxococcales; family Myxococcaceae; genus Myxococcus; species Myxococcus sp. AM009. The sequence goes on along the minus strand of NZ_JABXEP010000341.1, from coordinate 215 downwards.
AAGGTGAGCGGGTCGATGGCGAGCTGGCCAATGCGCAGGCGCGCCCCAGCCGGTTCGCGGCGAGGTCCTCGTGTCACGCCTGGGAGCCAGGTTTGACGGGGCGCCTCGCATGGACTCGAGGCCACGGGGTGCCGATGCGACTGATTTGGGTGTTCTTGCTGCTGCTCATCGGGCCCGCGTGCTCGACGGTGCGTGTGGTTCGGCTGGACACGGGA
>NZ_JABXEP010000340.1:0-1519 GCF_013372605.1 Myxococcus sp. AM009 | reverse complement strand
GCTTCGGCCTGGAGGGCATGGGGCCCGTGGGCGTGGGGGTGGGGCTGGCCGAGGTGTGGGTGACGGCGTGGCTGGTGGAGCGGCTCAACCCGTCGATGCGAGGGCTGGCGCGGCAGGTGGTGGAGCCCTTCGTCACCCTGGGGGTGTTGCTGCTGGGCGCGTGTCTGGCGGCGCCGCGGCTGGTGGAGGAGGGTGTGGTGGCGCAGGCGCTGGTGGGCGCGGTGTTGTTCGCCATCCTGGTGTGGGGCCGTGAACGGCTGCCGGGAGCGCTGCCACTCCTGGGCGAGCTGAGGCAGATTCTCGAATTCGTCCGGGCACGGAGGGCCGCGAGGCCGGCTCCGGTGAGTCCGGCGTCGACGTGAGCGGAAAGCGAGGGTCCCGATGAAGAAGCCCGACCTGGTCATCTCCATCGTCAATCACAGCAACCCGGAGCTGCTGCACGACTGTCTGCGCACCTTGCATGCGACGACGCGCGACAGCTCCTTCGAGGTCTGGATTGTCGACAACGCCACTGGCGGGCGCGGCGTGGACGCCATGCGGCGCGACTTCCCCAAGGTGCGCTGGCTCTTCAACACGGAGCGCAAGGGCTTCTCCGCCAACCACAACCAGGTGCTGCGTCAGGCCCGGGGCCGCCACTTCTGCATCTTCAATGACGACACCATCGTCCACGAGGGCGCCTTCGACGCGCTGGTGCGCTTCATGGATGACAACCCGCGCGTGGGAATGGCGGGCGCGCGGCTGTTGAACGCGGACGGCACTGTCCAGAACTGCACCTTCCGGCCCATGTCGCTGGCCGGGCAGCTCTTCGACATCGTCTTCCTGCCGCGTCCCCTCCACTTCCTCAAGGCGATGGCCATCGACCCGGCGCAGTACGGCCACGACGAGGCCCGCGTGAGCTGGGTGCTGGGGGCCTGCATCGTGGTGCGCGAGGAGGCGCTCGCGGAGGTGGGCCTGCTCGACGAGCAGATGTCCCCGCTGGGCAACACCGAGGACACCGACTGGTGCGTGCGGGCCTGGAAGGAGGGCTGGGAGGTGGCCTTCTGTCCGGAGGCGGTGATTACGCACCTGACGAGCCGCTCGTTCCGGCCGTCCGACACCGGGGCCGACCCGGTGCGCATCGAGCTGTGGCGCACGCGGCTGGCGTACTTCCGCAAGCACCACGGCCGGCTGCACGAGGCGGCCATGCGGGCCATCCTGGTGGGGACGTTGCCGTACAACTCGGCGGTGCTGACGCAGACGCTGCTGCGCGGGCGCATGAGCCTGCCGGAGTACCGCAAGCAGCTGGCCACCTTCCTGGGCATCTCCGGGATGGGCCTGCGCGCCCGCGTGTGACATGCCGCTCTTCTCCGTCATCATCCCCACGTACAACCGGGCGCGGCTCTTGGAGGCGGCGCTCGCGTCCGTGTTCGCGCAGGAGGAGCGCGACTTCGAGGTGCTCGTCGTGGATGACGGCTCCACCGACGACACGCTGGAGACGCTGGCCCGCTACGGCGAACGGGTGCGCGTCTTGCGCCAGCGC
>NZ_JABXEP010000033.1:0-58557 GCF_013372605.1 Myxococcus sp. AM009 | reverse complement strand
GCGGGAGGCGCTGGCCTTGGGGGCCTTGGGCTCGGCCTTGGGCTCGGCCGGCGCCTGGGCGGGGCGCGAGGAGGTGGCCTGCTCGCCGCCCTCCTCGTTCGTGAAGGCGCGCTCGACGGCGCCCTCGACCTGACGCACCGCGACTTCAATCTTCTCCGCGGCCACCTTGCTGGAGGTGGCGGCCCAGGTGCGGAGCTGCTCCAGGCCTTCCTTCACCTTGGCCTGGTTCTGGGGGTCCTTCACTTCCTTGAGGAGGCGCTGGGCCTCTCCGCGCAGGTCATCGGTGGTGCGCTTGAGCTCGTCACCGGTGCGCTTGAGGAAGTCCATCAGCTGCTTGTCCCACTTGTTGGCCATGTGCTGTGTCCTCCATGGGGCAGTCATCCCCCCGAAAAAACCATTCCACTCCACGGCTGCCCGGAGCGCAAAACCTTCCAGCGCTTGCTTGAAACACGAACGATGTCGGCGGCCATTGCCTTTCGTGCGACGGGCTTCGTGCATACGGGTGTCCGTCGGGGCTAGAGTGGGCGCGTCGCGGGCCCCACTCCTCGAGGCCCGCGCTGGAGCCCGCCGACATGCCGTTTTGCCGAATGGCGGGGATGCTCGCCGTCCTCACCTTGCTGTGCGCCTGCTCCGAGGGACGTGGCCCCTCGGGGGGACCCCGTCTGCCTGCGGTCGAGCTGTCTCCGACGACGGTGGGCCTTGCCTACGAAGCCATGTTCACCGCCTCCGGGGGCGAGCCGCCCCTGCGCTACACGGTGTCGCCGCCGCCGCAGGGCTTCTCCTTCTATACGGGAGAGGGGCGGCTGCAGGGCCCGGGGAACGAGGCCGGTGACTTCTCGCTCACCGTGACGGTGCGGGACGCGGACGGCCTGGAGAACGTGCGGACGTACGCGCTGAAAATCTATCCACGCCCGGAGGTCACCAGCGACGGGCTCCCCGCCGCCACGGCGGGAGACAGCTACGAGCACGTCCTGGTCGCCACGGGCGGGCGCCCTCCCCTGCAGTGGGAGCTGGTGGGGGGCTCGCTGCCCACGGGCATCGCGTTGAGCGCCGCGGGCGTGCTGACGGGGCAGGCCCAGGGCGAAGGGGACTATCCCATCACCCTGCGGGTCCATGACGCCCACGGCGCCGAGGCCGAGGTCCAGCTGGGGCTGGAGGTGGTGGGCCCCGGGCAGACGCCGGACGGGGGTGCGCCGGATGGGGGCTTCCCGCTGTCGGTGGGGAACTGGAACATCGAGTGGTTCGGGGACCCGGACTATGGGCCCAACGATGAGCCGCTGCAGTTGGCCAATGCGCAGGCCGTCCTCGCCGACGCGGGCGTGGACTTCTGGGGGCTGGCGGAGATTGTCAGCACGGCGCAGTTCAACGCGCTGAAGGCGCGGCTGCCGGGCTACGACGGCTTCCTGGCGGACGACGGCTCGCGGGTGACGTCGGGGTCGAGCTACTACGCGGCCAACGAGCAGAAGGTGGGCGTGCTGTTCAAGTCGGACGTGGTGCAGGTGCTGCGGGCGGACGTGGTGCTGCTGGACCACGACTACGACTTCGGCGGGCGTCCGCCGCTGCGCGTGGACCTGCGCATCCAGCGCGGCGGCGCCAGCGTGGACGTGACGGCGTTGGTCCTCCACATGAAGGCGCTCACCGGTCCCGACGACTACGCGCGGCGCGTGTCGGCCTCCATGGCGATCAAGGACTACCTGGACGTCCGCCTGCCCACGCAGCGGGCCATGGTGGTGGGTGACTGGAATGACGACGTGGATGTGTCCATCGCGACCAATCCCAACACCGGGCTAAAGTTTGAATCGCCGTTCCGCAACTTCGTGAACGACTCGGCCAATTACAAGTTCACGACCCAGGCCCTGTCCGAGGCGGGCATTGGCAGCACGGCGAGCCGCAGCACGTTCATTGACCATCAGCTCGTCACCAATGAGCTGTGGGCCGGCTATGTCCCCAACTCGACCCAGGTGCTGCGGCCGAACATCACGGGCTACCGGAACAACACGTCCGACCACTACCCCATCATCAGCCGCTTCAACCTCGGCAATGGGGGAGGAGGAACGGGGACCGGCGGGACGCAGTACAAGGTGTTCATCAACGAGTACCTGCCGCAGACGCACAACCTCCCGGGCACGAGCACGCCGGATTATGACCAGCAGTTCGTCGAGCTGGTGAACGTGGGCACCACGGCGGTGGACCTGGGCGGCTGGAAGGTTCACGACGCCAGCTCCTACGCGGGCGAGGATGACACACGGCACGTGTTCCCCGCGGGGACGATGATTCAGCCGGGCAAGTCGTATGTCGTGTACTCGGGCCCGACTGCGGTGCCCGGGGGCGTGACGAACGCCACGGCGGCCTCGGGAGGCGGGCTGTACTTCAACCGGGGCGTCAACGTGGGCAGCAGCGGCGACACCGTGTACCTGGTGCGGCCGGATAACACCGTGCAGGACAGCGCGGGGTATCAGGACACGACGGTGGGTGTCTCCTACAACCGGAGCCCGGATGGGAGCTCCAGTGGGAGCTGGGTGCCGCATACGCAACTGTCAGCCGGTGTGGAGGCTTCGCCTGGGCGGCGGGTGAACGGCACGGCGTTTTAACGTCGACACATCAGGGGCAGTCACTGTAGCCCACCTAAAGTAGCTGCAACCGTTACTTGGAACTTGCTGCAATGGGCTGAGGTTAAGTTTAGTTCGCGAGCCATGCAGTGAGGGCAATTCAGATGCCATTCCAATGGCCTGATGCGGCCGCTTCCACCCGTGGCAATCATGCGTGAAGCACACAGCAGAGGGGGCTTGGCGATAGGAAGCGCTCACCAACCTCTCTCAAGCCACCCGCCTCGCCTTGTTCGACATTATCCGACACAACACACCAGCCATACCCCATCTCCAAACATTCCACAGAACCATCCTAAACGCAGCCCCAACAAACATTCATGAAAAGCGACCTGCGCACGAAGCTAGAGGAACTGGAGATTCGCACTTCAGAGCTTGAGCAGCACGACAACCAAATTCGCGCTCACGTGATTAAGCTAAGTGAGCGACTCAAATCCATTTGCATTCAGGGCGGGATCAACTCCTCAACGAAACGCTTCACAATAGAGCACTTCGCTGGCGGAGAGGAGGAAATCTACGGCTACCTACTAGCAGGAGAAGATGGCATCACACTGACTTACAGATCAACACTGGACGACATTAAGTACGCCGAGGATTACGAAGCAGACGCACGTGACGCCCGCATAAAACCTGACGCCTGGGATACCAAGTGGCTTCGGACAATCGCAACCAAAGACAGACTCGAAGAATTAGTCAGCAGTCTCTCGGAAGCAACGAATGCACTTCTCCAAGGGCGCGCGGCTACTGTCGAGAGCGTCCGCAGCGCGGCAGCAGGCCCAACAGCCGTCGCGGGTGAGCGACTCACCGCTATTGCTGGCGAACTATCCTTTGGCCGCGTGAAATCTGATTTTGCGCGAGCCCTCCGATTGGTCGCCGTCGACCCGCCAGCAGCTACTACGGCAGCTTGTGTCTTGCTCGAAACCACACTCAAGCACATCATCAACAAACTCAATCTGGAAACGCCAAATGACATGCAAATTCGGACACTCTACAAGCCAGTGGCAGCCGAATTTGGACTTAAAACCGGAGGAGCAGAATTGCACGCCATATCAAATGCACTCAACACCGTCATACAAAACATAGGCTCCTTTCGTTCAGGTTCGGGGGATGCACATGGAAGAGCACCAGGACAGGAGAATGCTAGCACGGAGGAAGCGGATTTCGTAGTGACCGCAGCCGCAGCTATCAGCACGTTTCTGATGCGCCGCCTAGCCATGCACCAAGAAATCAAATCCACCAGCCCCACCACGCCAAACAAAATGGCGCACACATCAATATCGGAAAGATGAATGGGAAACGACATGCCTCTTGCAATGCCGAACAAAGAGGAGTTCTACCATCGAATTGAGCTAGGGCTCTCCAAATTTCCCTCTCTCCTTGCACGCCTCCCATCTGGGTACCCCCGAGCCGGGACCGCAGCCGTTGATCAAGAACGGGCGTTGACCTTCGAAACAGACCGAACCGGGCACTTCAGCCACAACATCAACCTGCCGTTAGCCCTATACCTCATCGGCTATGATCATGCGCGACCCGGTGCCCGCGCATTCGCCAGCCAATTGCTTCGTGTGGTAGACACCTTTCTTTCTCGATTTCGCGACATTCGTTGCGTCGTTCAGGTAGCCGAGCCACTCTGGCGAGCAGGGTGGGACGTTCATGACCCAACGCTATGGACCGTGGTTGCGCACGCAGCTCGGGCCTTGCGGCTCCAGCACGAAGGGGCCACTGTCATCCAATTCGAAGCGCGAACAGGCGTTGGAAACACAACAGCCGACATCCTCTTCAATCGGGACGGTACTGACACATTTCTGGACATAGAGCTTTGGCATGCAGCCAAAGGAAGCACTATAGAACACGTGAGGGAGCGAGCAGTCCAACGCGCTGAAGAAAAAGCTGCGAAGAAGTTTCCCAACCTCCCAGCAGGCGCACGCGGCATTGTGTCCGAATACTGCTTTCCCGTTTTGGATTCGTTCAACCTCGTCGCGAACGAACGCACTCTGCTAGAGCCGTTTTCGCTAGTTCGCACACCGCGTTGCTCGGGCGAATTGTTCGTATTTCATGGCGTCGCAGACAAAGCCGGACAACTTTGGGGATTTCGGATTGCCGACCCCACCGGGGATGCTCTACCAGTTCTTCCTGTCCGCTTGCAGCGACGGTAACGAGTTGGATGCTCAACTCCCGCGCTCCTCGACTCAACAGCCTCGCCTAACCAGCAAAGACAATCGAATCCCCAATTCAGAGAAGCCAACTCATCCTCTCCCTGTCCTCACCTCCCCAAACGCACAAAACAAACAAGGACTCGACAGCCCCCCCTCACACACAACTACCGAACCACCCCCGGGGCAAGGTCATTCACGGTATTCAAATACACCAACTCTCCAAGTACCTCCCTCCAGTAGCCCGCAGATTCGATCAAAGGCTGACTTGCAAAGGAAGAAAGTAGCGGTCGATTATCTGCTGGCAGGTTGAGCGACTGTAGCGCATTCCCGAGCATGACCGCCGCACGTCGATGCCGGACGCCGTTTGCCGCTAAGGCGCAGCCTGTGGCACTCGGCACGCCGAACCGAAGTCGTTCAGGAAGGTTAGCCACATAGGATGAAACTGTACTTCCCTGCGTTTCGAGTAGCCTCTCCAGCACAGTGACGCCCTGATCCACCAGTGTCTGCAAGACGAATGACACCACTTGCGCATGCACCGAAAGTACATCATCAATCGACAGATCTGCGACGCGCGCAATATCTACAAAAGGCAGCCCGTCAATCCACGCTTTCACGATCATGACAAACTCCGAGAAAGCGGTAGAACGAGGCACATCCTGCTCGTCCGAACGAAATGCCGCCGCGACGGCCGCCTGCATCTCTGGCTGTTCCCATGCCCAAGTTAAAATAGCATCAAGCGCGACGGCCTCAAGATGCTCCGAGATGTCATCCCAGCGCGCAAGCCGAGGAAGCAAGGTACTCTCCACTGAGAAGAGCATCCGCAACGCAACTCCAGCCTCGCGGATCCAACCACCTCGCCCATTAGAATATGCGCTTGACACTCGCCTGGCACGAAGCGCCAAAACTTTCTTTAGAACATTCTTGGACTCTGCAGTAGCGCGAGCGGCCGCAAATGTCTTATCTGCAACCTGCTCAGCAAGTTGTACTAGCTTCGCCTCTCCGAGTTCTTCTGCCGCCAAGTCTACAAGGGTGGCATCGATTCCATCAATAAGAGTATGCAAACTTGGCTGCCGCTCCAACGCCTCATCCGTCAGCATTATGCGCTGATTCCTAAGCGCAGCATCTAGCCCGACAAGAAGTCGATGAAGCGCACCTTCAACTAGTTCACCGGCCTGCTGCTTTGCAGTTGGCGCAACCTGCGGCCATTGCAGCGGATTGGCACAGATAACGAGCCCTCGAGTAGCAGTCCCCGGCCGGCCAGCCCGCCCCACAAGGTTCTTGATGTCGCGTGCCAGCAACGGCTCGGATGCGCCACCGGCCAACTGGCGTATAACTGAGTAAAGGACAAGGGTGCAAATAGGGAGATTGACTCCTTCTGCCAGAGTACTCGTGCAGAATGCGAGCCGGACCTGCTCCCTCCGCAAAAGGGCCTCTAGGACCTCGCGGGTTTCTTGCGGTATATCCCCATGGTGCAAGACTGCTCCCACAGAGAGCACGCGACAGCCTATCCAATCGGCCCCGTACTCCTGAATAAGATAGTCCAACGACGGCCGAACACTCTCCTGCCGCACAAATGCATTCGGCTCGGGCAGCGCCAATCCAAACTCAAGTTGCTGAAGCAACTCACCAGCCAGACCAACAGCACCTTGCTTCCCATGTTTGTTGGCAGAAAAAACGGCAACCATTCCCAAGTGCAGAGATTTTCGCGCGGCAGCAACCGCCTGAGCCTTGATCGCCTTGTACTTATATGTATTAATACGTCCCGTCTTTACATTCCGCCGTTGAAAATCGGTGGGTCCGAGGAAAGCCTCAATGGAGTACCGAGCAGGCTCCTTCTGATGCGGGTGCATTTCAAGAGCAACGACAGGCGAAGCAGCGCCGCTCGGCCTCAAGACCGAAAAATCAGCACCAGTCGGCTGATAATCACTCCGAACTACCGTATCATCCGCCCCACCCAACCAAGCATTAATCTCTTCAATATTCGGAACAATGGCAGACATAAAAACAATTCGTAGAGCCATCTCTTGCTGGACTCGCATGCGCGACAACAGCAATTCCAATCCCACACCACGCGCCCCACTGTCCAACAAGTGTCCTTCGTCACAGATCACCAGCGAGAGGCGCTTGTAAAATCCCGGGTTGGCGCTTAGGAGCCCTGATAAGGACTCCGGCGTAGCAATCAACGCTCTTACATCATCAAGACTGCGGACTTCTTCGCGGGCGGGAACCGTTCCTCCATAGGCGCATCGCGATGCCAAGCCCATGGCATTAAGCCGCTTTACCAACGACGACCGCAATTCTGTCGCCAATGCGCGAAACGGCACCAGCAGCACGGCAGAACTGTTTGGACGGCACTTCAAATGGTGATAAATCAATGTCTCACAAAGCGTCGTCTTGCCGGCCCCAGTCGGCATCTGCAAAGCGAAAGGCTCCTCTCGCGTAAGCAGTCCTTGACGAAGTGCTTCAATCTGCGATGGGAAAAAATCCCAGGTGGGCGGCGATCTTTCCAAGAGCGACTGAACAAGCGGCGTCCAGAAGTCAGACTGGCCCTCAGGCAAAATGGCGCGGATGTTTGTCTGCGTGAAGCGACTCAGAAGAAGATGGAGCAGGGTCTGAACGATCCATTCGTCAGGCCCGACCGAGAGAGCTTGCGCTGCCGCCATCCTTGCCACATTTTCAACAACTGAAATCGCTTCAAGGTCGCCAAGCCGCAGGGAGTTTACGACCAACTCCATCGTTCCTGAGCGCAACTCTCCCGGGCGCGCCAATAATTCAAAACAAGCAAGCTGCGCCTCATTTAGCTTCGTCCGATCAATTTCTTTCGCCACAATGTAAGCGGAGGCCGGAAAGCCTCCGGCATAGAAAGCCGTCGCGGAGAAAAGAGCGGACTCCTCGGAGGAAATATGCGTCCCTTCCCGAGACGACTCAGGACCTATGAAATGATAGAAGGCGTTACCCAATTTTGCCCAATCCGCTCGATGCACATACCCGTGACGCAGGGCATAAAACAGTTCCCCGACAAGCGAGATATAATAATCATCGCTTCGCAATACGACGCGACTAAGTCTGAGTGGGGCTTGGGGGACGCGGAACAGCCTAAGCTGACGTAGCGCATCCGAGTCGATAATCCAGCGTTCGAGCGTAGGCCTCATAGAACTTCCGCCTCTCCCTTGGTCGCGACTGAAGGCCCGTTTTCAGATGTTGTGTTCGGGACTGAGGCTCGAACCGCCTCAAACACTGCTTCATACGTGCACTTCAAATCATGCACCGAAACGATGAGCAGTTTGTGACCTACCGGAACGACAGGCGGAACAGCCGCTAATTCTCCATCCAGGAGATTCGAGCACACCACCGCAACCGCATTAAAACGCCGTTCCGCAGGGGGAGCATCGACGGCCTCGATAAACCGGTTCAACTGCTTGAGGTGAACCCCACATTGGTCACCACCGATTGCCCGCTCCCGTAGCCAGACCAGTGTCTTGGCTAACCGGCTCGTTCGATCTTTTTCCGAATCCTTTAGCGCGCTTGCAATGGGCGTGCTTCCCCCGTCGGTGGACTTCGTTTTCACCTCAGAGCAAATTATGACATCTTCAGCACTAGCCCTCGGCCAGTGGGGAAGGACGAAGTGAAGGACGTCTGAGTGTGGCGCTGGCTTCGTCCTATCCTGCTTCAGACGCCACTTTTTAGGAGCAACGGCGGCGATAGGATTCAGCAATGTAGCTTGGAGAAGGAGAACGAGTATCTCTCCGAAATCTCCAGCCATCGTCGAACCAGGATCTGGTATCTTGGTTGCAAGAACTTCGGATTGGGGAACACCAAGTTGCGAAGCTCTTTCGACGAGTAATTGGTCTGTAACATAGCAGCGCCGAACGGCGATTGCCGCGCCAGTAGGCAAGTCCTCTGTCTGCTCCGCAGGTACACATAGTAAGGTGTACGGACCGTTTTCAGTCCGCGTGAACCAACGGCCAATCACCTCAACATCAAGGCCTAGCTCATTCACAGAGCCCCCAGAAGAAACCACCGCATAGTACCTTCACCACAAGCTCTGGGGGATCTAAGCGACGGCCGCGCTATGCAACCAAGGCATTCAGCACAGATTTCGTACCCTCCATACCTCGGGACATCGCACTAGGAGCAACGATGCTGTGCTTCCGACCTTTACTCACGGTAATAGCGGCATCTGCCGCTGCACGCATGGGTCCTAATGCACCCTGTTTCCGGACGCGAATCCGCAAACGGGCACACAATGAAAACACGCCCCATGCGTTATAGGCGCGACCCATTTTGCGACCCCGCTCCGTATCCCATTTTGAAGGGATGACGGACGGCCGGGCATTGGGCTCGAGCCGGCTCGCGATGAGGGACGGAGCTACCGTGCTGCCTGGAAACGACCGGTCCGTCTTGGAGTCCTTCCGCCGGGGGGAGACGTCCGTCCTCACGCAGGTGTACCGGACCTATTCGCCCGAGGTGCTCCGCTACCTCTCGCGAAAGTTCGCGGTCGGCTCGGACGGGGGGACGCGCACCGCCGCGTTGTCCGCGCTGGACCTGGACGCCGCCCATCAAGAGACGTTCGTCCGGGCCTTCCGGCCCAACATGCGGCAGGCCTATGACGGGGTTCGCCCCTACCTGGGCTTCCTCCTCACGGTGGCGCGCTCGACGGCCATCGACCTCATGCGCGCGTCGGGACGCGTGTCCCGCGAGGCCCTCTCCATGGACGACGCGCCCGAGCTGACGCACCTGCCCACCGAGGGCCGGACGCCCGAAGAAGAGGCCCTCAGCTCGGAGGTGCGCGACCTGGTCCGCGCCTTCCTCGACACCCTCACGGACGAAGGCCGCGCCCTGGCGCACCTGCGCTTCGTGGAAGGACTTTCACAGGAATCCGCCGCCCAGCAGCTCCAGCTCTCCCGAGGCGAAGTCCGGGTGCGCGAGCGGCGGCTGCGGACGCAGTTCACCGAGCATTTGAAGGACTCGGGCTGGCTGGACGCATCGGCCGAGCCCGGGCGGATGGAGCTGGGAGTCCTCCTGGCCTCGCTCGCGCTGTGCGCAATAGGGAGCATGCCCTCATGAGGTGGTACGAGAGACATATCGACGCCAGCCTGACCCGGTGGTCGCTGGGAGAACTGTCCTCCCACCAGTCCGCTCGCCTGCTGCGCCACGCCCACTCCTGCCAGCGCTGCGGCGCCCGCTACGAGCGCTGGGCTCAGGCCCACCGCGCCCTGGAGGGAAATGACCTCCACGCCCCCTCCTCCGTGGAGCTCCAATCCCTGTCACTCGGAGGCCTGGAGGCCGCCCTCGCCGCCGCCGCGCCAGAGCAGGCTCCGTCCCGGTGGCCCTCCCTGGCCCTGCTCGGCGGCGCGCTGGCCGCGGTCTTCCTCGCGGTGGTGCTCGTCCCCACCGCCACGACGACGCCCGGCGAGTTCGTCTCCCGCGGCGAAGGCACCGCGCCCCCCGGCGTCGCCCTGCGAATCTTCTGCGCCACCCCGGGCCAGGCCCTGCGCGAGCTGCACGCCGGAGACACCTGCCGCGCCGGCGCCATGCTGGCCTTCGCCGCCGGTGGCCACGCGCCCTTCACCCACGTCGCCGTCCAGGTCCGCGGCGCCAGGAGTGCGGAGGTGACGGCCGGTCCCTTCACCCTGTCCGGAGGCCTGGGCAAGGAAGCCCCCCTCGAGCTGACCGTGCCCATGCCAGAAACGGCGGGCACCGTCGAAGTCGTCGCCGTCTTCGCAGGCAGCCCGGCCGAGTCCCTGGCGACCCTGCGCGGTGAACAGACAGAGGGCACGGTGGTGCTCAAGCAGTCAGTGAGGGTAGAGGAAGCTCCATGAAAAAGCTGGGAGTGCTCCTCGGCGCCGCGGCACTGCTGCTGGCCCGTGGTGCCTCGGCCGAAGCCGTGGTCCGCCGCGCCCTGGTCATTGCCCATAACGGGAGCGACGACCCGTCGCTCCCGTCATTGCGTTTCGCGGACGATGACGGCGTGCTGTGGGCGGAGACGCTTCAACGCCTGGGCGTGGAGACAACGCTGCTGGTGGACCCGGACGAGGCGACCCGCGCCACGGCCCGGCCGGTGCTCGCGGGCGCCCGACCTCCAACGCCAGACGAGGTGAAGCGCGAGGTGGCCCGCCTGCGCGCGGCCACCCTGGTGGACCATGAACTGGGACGCCAGACAGACGTGCTGCTCGTCTACGTGGGCCACGGCAACACGGACGAAGCCGGACGCGCGTACTTCACCCTCGCGGGCGGACGTCTGGACAAAGCCAGCCTCTACGCGGACGTGGTGGACCCGCTCGGTGCCAACTACGTCCACCTCATCGTGGACGCGTGCCGCGCGTCTGGCGTCGTGGGCAGCCGCGGCGGGCAGACGGACGCGGCGGTGCTCGCGGAGCTGCGCGGCATGCTGGCCCGTGAGCAGCTCGCCACCCGGCCCACCGTGGGCGCCGTGTTCGCGGAGAGCGACGACGGCGAGACGCACGAGTGGTCCCGCATCCGCGCGGGGGTCTTCAGCCACGTGGCCCGCTCCGGCCTCATGGGCGCGGCGGACATCAACGGCGACGGCAGGGTGGAGTACAGCGAGCTGGGCGCCTTCGTCACCGCGTCGCTCCAGGGCGTGAAGGGCCTCCCCGCGCGCCTGTCGCTCCACGCCTTCGCCCCCACCCGCGAGCCCCGGCGTCCGCTGGTGGGCCCCGCTCCAAAAGGTCCCAGCCTTCCGCTGCCCGCGGGGCTCGAGCACTCGCGCATCTCCGTCGAGGACTCGGACGGACGGCGCCTGGCCGACGTGCGCCGCTCCCAGGAACAATACGTGCTGCTGCGCCTGCCCGAGCGCGACGTGTATTGGATTCGCACGCCCACGCAGGAGGCCCGCATCACCCTGGCCGAGCTGTCCACCCACGGCATCATCGACCTGGGCGACCGCGAGCTCCAGGAGCGCGGCCCCGCCGAGGAGGCCCTGCGCAAGGGCTTGTTCGCGGTGCCGCTCGACAAGGACTTCTACGAGCGCTACGTGGCGCTCTCCGGGCTCGCGCCCGTGGGCATCTCCCAGGCGTTTCCCCCCAGCGCGGGCGGCGCCTTCCCGCGGTTCATGGCGCGGCGGCCCGCCACCACCACGGGCTGGGAGCTGGGCTGGACGGGGCAGCAGGCACCGCTCGGCTTGAGCACGCTGGCCACCGGCCCCACGGTGACGTGGCGGCGCGAGGCGCCCCTGCCGTCGCTCTACTACGGCGCGCGCGCCGCATATGGCCTGACGCCCCTGGCCACCGACGGCATCCGCACCCACCGGGGCGCGCTGCTGGGGCTGCTGGGTGCCCAGGCTCCGGCGCACCTGCGGGTGCCGCTGTTCCTGGAGGCGGGCGCGGGCTGGGGCTTCCTGGGCATCTCTCGCGGACCGGTGCGCATGGGCGACCCCACCGTGCTCTCCACGTACACCGCCGCGGGGGTGACGGGGGCGCTGGCGGGGGTGCGGCTGCGGCTGGCGGCCACGCTCACCTATGACCGCGTCACGTTGGACCAGCGCAACTACTGGGACCGCGCCTTCGGCTTCGAGCTGGCGCTGCGACGCTGAGGGACCTGCTCATGAAACGCATGTGGATGGCGATGCTCGTGCTCGTCACGGGGTGTGACGGCATCGAGCTGGACCGGCTCGTCAAGCAGCACCCGCCGCTCACCCGGCTGGTCCCCGAGCCCGCCGGTGCCAACTGCGCCCATGGTGGCCACTTCGTCCGCACGGGGCTGGACCGCGATGACAACGGCGTGCTCGACGACGACGAGGTGAGCGTCACCGAATACGCGTGTGTCACCTCCATCCCAGGCGTGCTGGTGCGCGTGCAGGACGAGCCCCCCGGGGAGCACTGCACGGAGGGCGGCAAGGTGTACCGCGCGGGCCAGGACACGAATGGCAATGCCGAGCTGGAGGACAGCGAGGTCAGCCGCGAGGTCTACGGCTGCGCCAGCTCGGCGGCCGTGCTCACCCGCGTGCGGGCCCGGGAGCCTTTCGTCTACCCCTGCGGGGAGCACGGCGCCGTGGTCGAAGCAGGGCAGGACCCGGATGGCAACGGCGTGCTGGATGATTCAGAGGTCCGCGCGACGTCCACCCTCTGCGTGCTCCCCTCCGAGGTCCGGGTACGCCAGTCACCTGCTCCCGCGGGCGCCGCGTGCCCCACGCCCAGCACCCAGGTGGACGTGGGCACCGACGCGGACGCGGACGGCCTGTTCGAGGACGAAGAGGTGATGGCATCCCTGTTCGTGTGCCAGCCGCTGCACACCCTGGACGGCAATTACTTCGTGCGCAACGCGGTGGACCTGGCGGCGCTGGAGGGCATCTCCCGCGTCCGCGGCAACCTCTACTTCGACCCCGGGTCCGCCACGGAGGCCGTCCTCCCCGACTTGATGCTGGTCGAAGGCGCGCTGGAAATCATCGACACGTCGCTCGAACGTCTGGAGTTGCCCTCGCTGCGCCTCGTGGGTGGCCCGCTCACCGTCGCCAGAAACCCCGCGTTGACCACGCTGAACCTGGGCAGCGGCCACTCCCTGCTCTGGGTCCGGGGAGATTTCAGCCTGGTGTCCAACCCCTTGCTCCCCACGCTCGCGGGGGTGCGCACGGTCTTCCCTGCGAACAACATCCTCCTGAAAGACAATGATGTCCTCGACGGGGGCTCCTTCACGTACGTCTCCAGGCAGCTCGGCAGCATCACCCTGGAAGGCAATGCGAAGCTCTCCACCCTTCCCTTCCAACAGCTCGAATGGGTGGGCGGCTCCCTGAACATCATCGGGAACTCCTCCTTGCTCACCCTGACCGGAACGGTGCTGCAGAAGGTCGTCGGAGACCTGGTCATCGAAAACAACGAGGACCTCTCCGGGTTGTGGGGCATGCCCGCGCTGACGTCCGTTGGCGGAGCGCTCAGCGTGCGGGACAACGCCAACCTGCGCTCGGTCGAAGGCATGAGCGAGCTCACCCAGGTGGGGACGCTCGAATTCGAGCGCAACCCCGCCCTGGAGGCCGCGGGGGAGTTCCCCAAGCTGGCGCGTGTCACCTCCGGCATGCGGTTCCATGACAACGCCATGTTGAAGGACTTGTGGGGACTCGAGCGGGTGCAGAACAGCGGCTTCCTGTTCATCGGCAACAACCCACAGCTCTTCCGGCTGATGGGCTTCGACCGGCTGCTCTCGCTGAAGGTGCTGACCTTGGAGAACAACGCGAGCCTCACGGACTTGTCGGACCTCGTCCTCCTTCAATCAGTGGAGGAGCTGTACGTGCTCTCCCATGAGAACCTGCTGCGCCTGGACCTGAATGCCCTGGAGAGCGTCACCAACATCTTCACCGTCACGGAGAACCCCCGGCTCCCTACCTGCCTGGCCGTGTCGCTCGCCGCACGGGTCAACATGGGCGGCGCGCCGGAGATTCGCGGCAACGACAGCTCGGCCTCCTGCGATTGAAAGCCCCCTGGCGGCACCTCCCGTCACGAGGAAGAGAGAAGCACCCATGCGATGGACCTGGATGGCGGTGGTGCTGCTGGCGGCGGGCTGTGACGGCATCGACCTGCGCAAGCTCGTCACGCAGCACGAGGCACGCACGCGGGTGGACGCGGAGTCGGCTGGCGACCACTGCCCGCTCGGCGGCAGGGCCTTTCTCGCGGGCCTGGACCTGAACGACAACGGGGTGCTCGACGACGGCGAAGTGACGAGCACCGAGTACGTCTGCGCCACGCCCACGCCCGGGGTGCTGGTGCACCTGCAGGACGTGCCCCCCGGCGAGCAGTGTCCCCACGGCGGACACGTGTCGCGGGCCGGCCAGGACGTCAATGGCAACGACCTCCTGGAAGACAACGAAATCACCCGAGAGGTGTACGGCTGCGCTGAGTCGGCTTCCAGGCAGGTGCTTCACCGCACCCGGCATCAGCCTCCGGGGGGCCACGTCCCCCCGTGGCTCTGTAGCTGGGGCCGCACCTGGGTGGAGGCCGGCCCTGACGCGAATGGGAGTGGGCTGCTGGACGACGACGAGGTCCGCGCCATGGAGAGCGTCTGCATTGAACCGGCCCGGCTCATGGTCACACAGGCTCCCGAGCTCGCCGGAGCGGCCTGTCCTCAAGGAGGCGCTCGCGTCCAGGCTGGCGTGGATGCGGATGGAGATGGCGTGCTCGGAGGCCCCGAGCTTCACATGACGGCCTTCGTCTGTGAGGCCCTGCACACGTTCTACGGCGACTACACCGTGCGGACCCCCGCGGACCTCGCGGCGCTCCAGCGCATCTCCCGCATCCAGGGCTCGCTCGTGCTCAGTGACACGTCCCTCACCGAGCTGCGCCTGCCAGGGCTCGCGGTGGTGGACCGCTCGGTGCGCCTCTTGAACAACCAACTGCTGACCCAGGTGGACCTGCCAGGCCTGCGCTTCGTGGGTGATGACTTCGAGGTGTCTTCCAACCCCGCGCTGAGCACGCTGCAAGCCGGCGGCGCCGACCATCAACGGTTGTTCGTGGGACGGGGCCTCGTCGTGAACAACAACGACCAACTCCGCGGCCTGAGCGGCCTGCTGAGCGTGTCCCCCCGGGTGAACCTGTTGTTGATGGACAACGCCTCCCTGGAGTTCAGCCCCGGAGAGGAGTCACCGCTCCTCGGCGTCGACAACCTCATGGGCTCGCTCACCGTCGCTGGAAACGACGCACTGCACGCGCTCCCGCTCTCGAACCTCTTCCATGTCGGTGAAAGCATCCTCATCGCGAGGAACAAAGCCCTGCGCTCCCTGGACGGACTCAACCCCTGGACCATCGGCGGTGGGCTCGACATCAGCGACAACGAGGCCCTGCACGAAATCGCCAGTCTCACGCAGCTACGACACCTGTCCGAGCTGAGCGTGAAGGGGAACCCCGCCTTGACGACCCTGGAGGACTTGAGCGCCCTGAGCACGCTCAAGTCACTTCGCGTGCTGGACAACGCGAGCCTCGTCCAGCTCGGCCTGACCGCGCTGCACCAGGTCGACCAGGCCTTTGAAGTCACGGGCAATCTCGAACTCCCGTCATGCCTCGCGACGTCGCTCGCGGCCTCCGTGTACACGGGCGACGCCGGGCAGCTCCACATCAGCGGCAATGACGACACCGCCACCTGTGGTGAGTGACGCGCCGAAAGGTTCTTGAGCGATGCGATGGATGTGGATGTGGACGCTAATCCTGGCCGCGGGGTGTGACGGCATCGACCTGCGCCGGCTCGTCGAGCAGCACGCGGCGCGCACCCGCGTGGCCAACGAGCCCTCGGGCCCAAACTGCGAGTACGGAGGGAAGGCCGTGCACTCGGGGCTGGACCTGGATGACGACGGCGTGCTCGACGACAACGAGGTGACGGGCACCGAGTACATCTGCGCCACGCTCTCGCCGGGCGTCCTGGTGCGCACCCGGCAGCTTCCTCCTGGCGAGCCCTGTGCGCTGGGCGGGCAGCGCACCCTGGCGGGGACGGACCTGGATGGGGACGGCCTCCTCTCGGATGACGAGGTGACGCGCGAGGTCCACGGCTGCATGGAGCCGGCGCCTGTCGTCGCCCGCGTCCGCCCGCTGCTGACCCACCCCTTCGTCTGCCGGTACGACAACGCGCTCATGGAGGCCGGCGTGGACCTCAATGGGAATGGCGTGCTCGATGAGGACGAGCTCCGGGCGGCTGCCCGCTTCTGCGCGGACCCCGTGGTGACGCTGCTGCGCCAGCGGCCAGAGCCCGCCGGCCCGAACTGCACCACCGGCGGCACCTGGGTGGAGGCAGGCGTGGACGACAACCGGAACACGGTGCTCGACGACGCCGAAATCCGCGCGTCCGCCTACGTGTGCCAGCTGTCGGCGACCCATGACGGGACGTATGCGGTGGAGGACGTGGCCGACCTGGAGGCGCTGAAGTCCCTCACCAGCATCCGCGGCGACCTCAACATCGAGCACACGGAAGTCACGGCGGTGGTGCTGCCCGGCCTCGTCTGGGTGGAGGGCGCGCTGAACATCCAAGGCAACCCGGGGCTGATGCAGGTGGACCTGTCGGGGCTCCGCTACGTCGGGGGGACGTTGAGCATCAGGGGCGGCGACCAGCTCAGCGAGCTGCGCATCGGACCGCAGACGCCGGAGGCGCTTCCGCCCGTTCGCGTCCACAGCCTGACGCTCAACTCGCTCCCTGGCTTGTCGACCCTGAGCGGCCTGACCGCCGTGGCGCCCCGCTTCGACCTCACCCTGTGGAACACCGGTGCCCTGTGGAGCCCTGGCATGTTCCCCCACGTCCAGGTGCTGTCGGGCACGCTCACCGTCCACCAGAACGCCGCGCTGGAGAAGCTGCCGCTGTCCCAGTTGGCCCAGGTGGATGGGAGCTTCATGATTTCGGCCAACCCGATGCTCCAGTCCCTGGAGGGCATGGGCCTGCTGACGAGGATTGGCGGCGTGCTCGACATCTCCAGCAACAACGCCCTCACGCACCTCTCCGGCCTGGAGCACCTGGCGCTCGTGGAGGACCGCGTCAACGTGATGAACAACGCCCGGCTCCAGGAGGTCCGCTTCGATGCCCTCTCCGAAACCGGCGCGCTCGCCGTGGCGGGCAACGCGGTGCTGGAGCAGGTAGGCCCGATGCCGTCGCTGCGCCGAGTGCACGGGGACGTCGTCCTGGAGGAGAACCCGCGGCTGCTGCGCGCGACGGACCTGCCAGCGCTCCAGAGCATGGGCGGCGCCCTGTTCATCAACCTCAACCCGACGCTGACGGACCTGTCCGGCTTCCAGCAGGTGACGTGGATGCGCAGCCTCTCCGTCACGGGCAACGCCGCGCTGGAGCACCTGGGGAGCCTGGGCTCGCTCCACAGCGTGAGCAGCCTGGAGGTGCGGGAGAACCCGGCGATGACGGCGCTGAACCTGGACGCACTCGCGCGCGTGCGCGACGCGTTCATCGTCACGGACAACGCCCGGCTCCCGTCATGCTGGGCCACGATGCTCGCGGACGCCGTCTACACCGGGCCGGCGGAGGAGCGCCTCATCGGGAACAACGACAGCGTCACGCCTTGCCACCTCTAGGCTGGCCGGAAGCGCGCGGCCCGGGACGGTGCTTGCCCGTGTGGGAAGCGCGGTCCTACAGTGCCGGCCTTCACCAAGGCCGCCATGACGACCCCGAGTCCACCGGCGTCGAGTGAGTCCGCTTCACCGGCGCTCGCCCCGACTCCGCCCACCCCCACCGTTGCGCCTTCTCCTTCAGCCGCGAGCCGGTGGGCGCCCGTGGGCGCCGCGCTGGGCGGACTGGCGTGGTTCCTCTGGCTCGGCGGTGGAAAAGCGATTCCGCCCACGCGCCTCGACTGGCTGATGCGCGAGGACTGGGCCTGCGCCACCATGGGCTGGCTCTTCTACCGCAACGCACCTTGGCGACTGCCCCTCACGAGCTCGCCCAACCAGCTCTTCCCCCATGGGACGTCCGTCGCGCTCACGGATGGCAATCCCCTGCTGGCGGTGCTGTTCAAGCCCTTCGACGCGCTGCTGCCCGCTGACTTCCAGTACCACGGCCTCTGGCTGGCGCTGTGCTTCGCGCTGATGGGGTGGTTCGGCGCGAAGCTCGTGTCCGTCGCCTCCTCCCGGCCCACACACCAGGTCCTGGGGGGCCTGCTGCTGGCGCTCGCCCCTCCCATGGCGGCCCGCCTGGGCCACATCGCGCTGTGCGCGCACTGGATGCTGGTGGCCATGATGTGGCTCCACCTGCGCGACGCGCCGGATGCGCGCGCGGCGAAGCGGAGCCTCTGGCTGGCCGCGGCCTTGTGCGCCCTGG
This sequence comes from Myxococcus sp. AM009, assembly GCF_013372605.1. Classification (NCBI taxonomy): domain Bacteria; kingdom Pseudomonadati; phylum Myxococcota; class Myxococcia; order Myxococcales; family Myxococcaceae; genus Myxococcus; species Myxococcus sp. AM009. The sequence continues at coordinate 40,052 of NZ_JABXEP010000033.1, read as the reverse complement.
GCTCGGGCATCCACCCCTACCTCGTGGCCATGCTCGTCCCCCTCGCCATGGCCCTGGCCGTGAGGCTGGCCCTGGCCCGCGTCATCACCTGGGGACGCGCGTTGCTGGCCTCCGCGGGCATCGTCGTGCTGGACGTGCTCGTCTTCGCCCTCTTCGGCTACTTCCTCGGCAGCACCCTGGGCGCGGAGGGCTTCGGCCAGTTCTCCGCGGACCTGACCGCGCTGTTCAATCCGACGGACTGGTCGCGGCTCTTGCCCTCCCTGCCCGTGGCGCGGCGGCAGGCCGAAGGCTTCGGCTATGTGGGCGCGGGGGCGCTGCTGCTCGTGGGGCTCTCCGTCGTGGGCGCGGCGCTTCGCTTCCGCGTTGTGCGGGACGTGCCCTGGCGGCGGGGCCTGCCCTTCGCGGTGGCGGTGCTGCTGCTGGCCCTCTACGCGCTGTCCTCCCGGGTGACGTGGACGGGCCGGCTGGTGGTGGACCTGGGCGGACTGTACGAGCCCTTCTCGCGGCTGACCTCCGCGTTCCGCGCGTCCGGGCGCTTCATCTGGCCGCTGTGCTACGCGGTGATGGGCGGCGCCGTCCTCCTGTGGCTTCGACAGTGGCGCGAGCGCGCCTGGGTGGGGACGGCGGTGCTCGCGCTGGCCGTCGCGGTGCAGGCCTACGACGTGCGCCAGGACAAGAGCGAGCTGCGCCGACGTCCAGACGGCTTCCGGCGGCTCCAGGCCCCGGAGTGGGCGGAGCTGAAGGGCCACTACCAGCACCTGGCCCTCTTCCCACCGCAGGTGCAGTGGGTGTGTCCCTACAACGAGCCGCTGGTCAACGCGGCGGGGTACATGGCCTACCGGCTGGGCCTCACCTTCAACAGCGGCTACGTCACCCGGACCCCGCCGTCGATCGCGGAGGCGTGCAACGCCACCATGCGCCCTGGCGGCGTGGACGGGGACACAGTGTACGTCGTGGTGCGCCAGCAGGTGGGCGCCTTCCTCCGGGCGGGCGCCCGCTGCGGGATGCTGGAGGGGTTGCCGGTGTGCGTGGCCGGGCAGCGGAGCGACGCCTTTGCTCAGGCGTTGACGCGGCAACCGTTGCGATAGCGCGGGGCCCCGCCGAATCCAATGGACTCCCTGGCGGGGACAGGCAGCATCCCGGCGTATGGGAAGTGACGACATCGTCGCGGCGTTGCGCCAGGTTCCGCTGTTCGCCCGGCTCACCGCGGAACAGCTCCGCTGGATGGCGGACCATGGGCGTCAACTCCACTTCCCCGCCGGCGCGCGCATCGCCGAGCAAGGCGCCTCCGCGGATGGACTGTCCGTCATCCTGGAGGGCCGCACGCAGTGGAGCCGCGACACCAACACGGAGAGCGCGCCCACCTTCACGCTGGAGGCCGGTGACCTCTTCGGCGAGCTCATCCTCTTCCTGAACGCGCCCTACCCCCACAGCGGCGACGCGGTGACGAACGTGCGCCTGTTCCGGATGGAGCCGGCCACCTTCTGGGAGCTGCTGCGGCTGGCGCCCGGACTCAGCCGGGGACTGATGGAGCTGGCCTCGCAGCGCACCGAGCAGCAGGCACAGGATGTCCGTCCGCAGGCGGAGCTGCTCCCCGTGGGACGCATGGCGGCCGAGCTGGGCGCCGAGCTGGGCAGCCCCGCCGCGGCGGCCCGCCGGAGCGCGGCGCGGCTGGGCGAGCTGATGGCCACGGTGTCCGCGCGCGCCATGGCCCTGGGTGAGCACGGCCTTTCCCTGCCCCAGCGCGGCGTCCTGCTGGCCCTGCCCCGGGAAGCGGCGGAGCGCGGGCGGAGCTCTCCGCCGCTGGAGCCCCTGGCCCGCGCGCAGCGCGAGGAGGCGCTGGGCTCCTGGCTGGAGGCGCGCGGCGTGGCTGACGCGTGGGAGGCGGCGCCCGCGCTGGTGGCCTCCGGGCTGGACGTCGCGTGGCTGGAGTCAGTGGCGACGCGCGTGGGCGGGGCGCTGCTGGGCGACGTGCTCGCGTGGCTGGTGGTGGCGGTGAGCTGCGACGTGCTCATGGCGGAGGTGGCGCGCGGAACGGCGCGCGTGTCCGCGCTCGTCGACGGCGTGAAGGCCTATGCCTTCATGGACCCGGTGCCGCGTGAGGACGTGGATGTCCACGAAGGACTGGAGCACGCGCTGGCGGCGCTGGGCCACCGGCTGCGCGGAGAGCACCTCACGGTGGAGCGCGAGTTCGACCCGAGCCTGCCCCGGCTGAAGGCGGAAGGCATCGCGCTCGATGAGCTGTGGACGCAGCTGGTGCTCAACGCGCTGGAGGCCCTGGGCGAGCGCGGAGGCCGCGTGCGGCTGCGCACCTGGAAGGAGGGCGCGCACGTGGTCGTCGAGGTCTCCGACGACGGGCCGGGCATTCCCAAGGACCTGCAGCCGCGCATCTTCGAGCCCTTCTTCAGCACGAAGCCCCATGCGGCGGGCATGGGCCTGGATGTCTGCCGGCGCATCGTCGAGCGCCATGGCGGCGACCTGTGCGTGCGCGCCGAACAGGGCGGCACCCGCATCCAGGTGCGCTTGCCGGTGTAGCCAGCACACGCTGGGTCGCGGTGGATGTCACGCCCCCCTGGCGCGAATCGTGGCTAGGGTGCATGCGCCCGATGTTCATAGGGCCCACACCCCACGAATGAGGAACGCACGATGCCCGAGGTCAAGACACCGGAGATGGGGACGCCTGTCTGGATGGACCTGATGACGCCGGACCTGGAGAAGGCCCGCGCCTTCTATGGCCCGCTGCTGGGCTGGTCGTTCGTCGTTGGCACCCAGGACACGCACTTCTACACGATGTGCCAGGTGAACGGCCTCAACGCCGCTGGCATGGGCCAGAAGCCGCCTGACCTGGCCGCGCCCTCGGCGTGGACGCTCTACTTCGGCGTGGAGGACATCGACGCCACGGCCGCGCTCGTCCAGAAGCATGGCGGCCAGGTGGGCATGGGCCCCATGGACGTGTTCGACCAGGGACGGCTCGCCATCTGCACGGACCCCACCGGCGCGCACTTCGGTCTGTGGCAGCCCCTGGAGCATCGGGGCGCGCAACTCGAACACGAGCCCGGCGCCATGACGTGGCGCGAGGTGAACACGCGCGACGCCGCCAAGGCCATCGCCTTCTACTCCGCCCTCTTCGGCTTCGAGGCGAAGAAGCTCGAGGGCATGGGCGACATGCAGTACTGGACCCTGCACAAGGGCAAGACGGCGGTGGGCGGCGTCCTGCAGATGGGCGAGAGCTGGCCCGCCGAGGTGCCCGCTCACTGGCTGAGCTACTTCGCGGTGGCGGATGCAGACGTGGCGGTGCGGCAGGTGACTGAGCTGGGCGGCAAGGTGCTCCAGCCTCCCGAGGACTCGCCCTACGGCCGCCTCGCCGTCGTCGCCGACCCCGCGGGCGCGACCTTCGTCGTCATCAAGCTGTCCGAAACGTCCCCGGAGATGTAGCCGGTGTAGCCGCGGCGCTCAGGCCTTCGCGCCGAGCGCCGCCACCGCCGCTGCCATCACCTGCTTCACCGGGACGCCCGCGGCCTCCGCCACCTGGCGACAGTCCTCGAACTCCGGGTGGGCGTTGAGCACCGCGCCCTGGCGCAGCCCGCGCTTCACGCGGACCTGCCCCCACGGCGTCTCCACCTCCACCCAGTCCCGCTCCAGCGCCTGACGCTCCACGCGGTGGTAGCGCACGCCCAGCGTGGTGGACTCGCGCAGCACCACGTCCACGAGGGCCTCGCGCGTGCCGCCCTCCACCAGCGCGCTCAGCAGGTGCCCCGGCCGGCTCTTCTTCATCACCACCGGCGTCACCCACGCGTCCAGCGCGCCCACCGCGAGCAGCCGCTCCAGCAGATACCCCAGGAGCTGCGGCGTGGCGTCGTCCAGGTTGGCCTCCACCACCCAGAGCCCTTCGTTGCCGGCCTGCTCCAGCCGGCCCAGCGACGCGCGCAGCACGTTGGGCCGGTCCTTGAAGTCCTTCGTTCCAACGCCGTAGCCCACCTTCTCCACGATGAAGTCCGGCGGGTGGCCGATGTGCGCCAGCACCTTGAGCAGCGCCGCGCCCGTGGGCGTCGTCAGCTCGCCCACGCCTTCGAAGCGCACGGGCACGTCACGCAGCAACTCCAGCGTCGCGGGCACGGGGATGGGCATGGCGCCGTGGGCCACGCGGATGGTGCCGCTGCCCAGCGGCGGCGGCGCCGCGTGGACCTCTGGGTTGCCCAAGAGCTCCAGCACCACCGCCGCGCCGCAGATGTCGACGATGGAGTCCACCGCGCCCACTTCATGGAAGTGGATGTCGTCGATGGACACGCCGTGGACCTTCGCCTCCGCCTCGCCGATGGCGCGGAACACCGCCAGCGCCCGCTCCTTCGCGCGCGGGGGCAGCGTGTCCGCCTCTTCGATGAGGCGCCGGATGTCCGCGTAGGCGCGGTGCGGGTGGGCCTCGCGCGCCTCCAGCACGACGTCCAGGTGCGTGCCGCTGATGGCGTGGCGCACCGCGCGGCTCACCGCCAGCTTCCAGCCCGGGACGCGCAGGCCCGACAGCGCGCGCTCCAGGTCGGCCGGCGCGATGCCCAGGTCCAGGCCCGCCGCCAGGAACATGTCCCCGGCGATGCCGCCCACCGGCTCCAGGTAGAGGATGCGTCGCATGGTGCTCACCTGCGTCCCTTCGTGCGGGAGATGAGGGCGGCGTAGAAGCCACCGCCGAAGCCGTTGTCGATGTTCACCGTGGCCACGTTGGAGGCGCACGAGTTCACCATGGCCAGCAGCGCGGACACGCCCTTGAAGTTGGCCCCGTAGCCCACCGACGTGGGCACCGCGACCACGGGGATGCCCACCAGTCCGCCCAGCGCGCTGGCCAGCGCGCCCTCCATGCCCGCCACCACCACGGCGGCGTGGCACTCCTGGATTTCCTCGCGGCGCCGCAGCAGCCGGTGGATGCCGGCCACGCCCACGTCGTAGACGCGCCGCACCTCCGCGCCCATGGCCTCGGCCGTCGTGGCCGCCTCCTCCGCCACGGGGATGTCGCTGGTGCCCGCCGTCACCACGGCCACGCGGCCCGCGCGCACCTTGCCCTGCTTGAGATGGAAGATGCGCGCCACCGGGTGGTACTGGCCCTTGGGGAAGCGCGCCACCAGCGCCTCCGCCTTGTCCGGCTGGAGCCGCGTCACCAGCACCGTCTGCTTGCGCTCCACCAGCGCCCCGACGATGCCCAGGAGCTGCTCCACCGTCTTGGGCTCCCCCAGCACCACCTCCGGGAAGCCGAAGCGCAGGTTGCGGTGCGTGTCGAGCGTCGCGTACCCCAGCTCCGCGAAGGGCAGGTCCTTCAACTTGCCAACCGCGTCGTCCACGGAGACGCGGCCGGACTTCACGCTGCCCAGGAGCTGCTTCAGCGCCTTTTCATCCATGGGCGCCCGTGTAGCCTGAAACGGGCTACACGCCCAGCCGCGCCAGCAGGTCGCGGATGCTGTCCCGCGCCAGCACCAACAGCAGCTGTCCACCCACCGGCGGCGCCGCGGCCGCGAGGAAGCGGGCCTCCAGCACCACCACGCTGCTGGCGTCGCCCTCCACCTGCCCCACCGCGTCGGACACCGCGTCCCGCGCGCCGCCTCGCCGCACCGTGGGCACCGTGGGCACCAGCCTCCAGCCCGTCAGCCGGCCCATGGCGGACAGGCAGGCGCTGGCGACGATGTTCGCCGTCTCCGCCACCACGCTGTCCCGCTCGGCCTGATGAAGCGCCGTCTGTCCTTCCAGGAGCAGCGCCTCCAGCGCGGCGCTGTCCTCCTGGGGCAGCACCAGCAACAGGACACCCCGCAGCCCGCCCTGGATGCCCAGGCTCCCGGACACCACCGGCGCGGCGCCGCCCAGCAGCTCGGCGGCGTCGGAGGGGCCTGTCAGCACCACGCGGGGGATGGAGAGGTCCACCTTGCGCCCCCCCATCAACCGGGAGAGGGCATTGGCCGCGTGGCCACAACCAATGTTGGCCACCTCGCGCAGGGCGTCGAGTTGCGCGTCGCTGGGGAGGGGCTGGCTCACGCGGACAGTAACCTCGGCACGTCCAGGATGAACACCGGACGCCCACTTCCCAGAATGGTGACGCCGGACAGGCCGGGCAGCAAGTCCAGGGGCCGAGACAGCGGCTTGAGCACCACTTCCTCCTGTCCCAACAGGCGGTCCACCTCCAGGGCCACCCGCCCGGAATCCCCGTCCATCACCACGAAAGGCCGGGTTCCCTGCCTCTGCGGGGCAGGAACGCCCACCAGCGCATCCAACGCGTGGACCGGCAGCAGTGAATTGCCGTGAGGCAGCAGGGCCGTCTCGCGGCTGCGGCTGAGCGACTCCCCGTCCGCCTCCGTCGCACCCACCACCTTGGCGATGGGCAGGCCGAAGACCTCCTCGCCCACCTCCACCAGCAGCAGGTGCACCACGGCGACTGTCAGTGGAAGGCGCAGGGTGAAGCGGGTGCCCCGGCCTCGCTCGCTGTCGATTTCGAGCGTGCCGCCGACGTTCTCCACCACGCGCTTCACCGCGTCCATGCCCACGCCGCGGCCGGAGATGTCGGTGATGTCCTTGGCGGTGGAGACGCCCGGAAGGCACGACAGCATGAAGGCCTCGCGGTCCGTCATGCGCGCCGCGGCCTCCGCCGAGAGCAGGCCCCGCGACACCGCGGCGTTCTTCAGCTTCGCGGGGTCCATGCCGCGGCCGTCGTCCTCCAGCTCGATGATGACGCGGTCCCTGGCGCGCTTCACCGCCACCAGCACCCGCCCCCGGGGGCCCTTCTTCGCGGCGGCGCGGTCCTCCGGCGCCTCCAGGCCGTGGTCGATGCAGTTGCGCAGCAGGTGGAGCAGCGGGTCCGCCAGCTCCTCGAGGATGGCCCGGTCCAGCTCGATTTCCGCGCCGGTGATGACCAGGTCGACCTCGCGCTCCTTGCGGCGGGCGATGTCACGCGCCGCCCGGGGCAGCCGGTCGGTGATGAGGGACAGCGGCGTCATGCGCGCCGTCATCACCTTGTCGTGCAGGTCCTTCACCAGCGTGTGCAGCCGGTAGACGCCCTCCTCCAGCGCGGGGCGCGTGTTCTCCGGCAGCACCTTGCCCACCTCGCGCAGGCGGGCCGTGGCGAGCATCAGCTCACCCACCGTGTCCAGGAAGTAGTCGAGGAGCTCCGTGCGCACGCGCACCGTGCGCGACGCCGTGTCCGCGGGCGCGCGGACGCCGTCGGGGACGGGCACCAGGGCGGGCTGCACCACGGGCGCGGCCACCGCGGGCTTCACCGAGAGGACCTCCACCTCGGCCACGTTCTTCAGCGCCGCGTGGATGCCCGCTTCGCCCGCCGGGGTCTCCAGCTCCAGTTGGATGTTGCCGTCTGGGATGCGGCCGGCCTTCAGCTCCTCCAGCGCGGGCCGGAGGTCCACCAGCGTGCCCAGGTTGGTGAGGCGCTTGTGGACGAGGAAGGCGCGCACGCCGGGCACCTGGCAGGTGGGCGCGATGCGCAGGCGCACCGCCCAACGCTGGGCCAGCGTCTCCGGGAGCGGCGCGCCGGCCGCGGCCTTCAGGGAGTTGGCCAGGTCGGGCGACGGTGCCGCGGCACCGGGCGCGTCCGAGGCCCGGCGCGCGGACAGCGGCAGCACCACGCCTCCGGTGGTTCCGTCCGGGGATGGGAGAGCGCTGGAGGTGGTGGAGGCACCGGAGTCGCTGGCCACGCCTGGGCTGGCACTGCGCCCCCCGGTGCCCGCGCCTCCGTCGACGCCGCTCCCCGCAGCTCCGCCACCTTGCGTTGAGCCGGGACTGGCACCGGCGCCTGTGGGGCCCGAGCCGCTTCCGGCTCCGCCGCTCGTGCCGCCACCGGGGCTCGCGCCGCCAGCTCCGCCCGTGGGGCCCGAGCCACCGCCAGCTCCGCCCGAACCATCCGAGCCAGTGCCCGAGCCACCGCCAGCTCCGCCCGAACCATCCGAGCCGGTGCCCGAGCCACCGCCAGCTCCGCCCGTGGTGCCCGAGCCACCAGAGCCAGGCCCCGAGCCTCCGCCGACGCCCGACCCGCCCGAGCCATCCGAGCCCGTGCCATCCGCGCCGCCGCCCTCCGGCTTCAGCGCCGTCACCTTCGCGACGCGCGTGGCGGCCGGGGCGTGGCCCGTCATGGTGGTGACGCGCTGGCTGAGCTGCGTCAGGAGCGCCGCGGAGTCATCCGGCGGCTTGCCCTCCGCCACCGCGCGCACCTGCGCGAGCATGGTGTCGGCGGCGGTGAGCAGCAGGTCCACCAGGTCGCGGTCCAGGCGGCCGCGGTCCTGACGGACGGCGTCCACGAGGTCCTCCACGCGGTGCGCCACGATGGCGATGGGCTCGAAGCCCATGGACGACGCCATGCCCTTGACCGAGTGGGCATGGCGGAACATCGAATCCACCGCGCTGGACGAGCTCTCGCGCTCGAGCTCCACGAGGTCACGCCCGAGCGCCTCCAGGTGGTCGGTCGCCTCGGAGATGAAGAGCCCGAGGTAGCGGGACATGTCCATCGTCATGGACCCGGCCTCGTGTCAGGAAGGGTGGACGGCCCGCGCCAGGGCGCAGCCGCTCACGTCTCGCCCAGGACCTTCTTCACCACGGCCAGCACATCCTCGGCCCGGAACGGCTTGACGATGAAGTCCGAGGCACCCGCCTCGATGGCCTCCATCACCAGGCTCTCCTGGCCAAGCGCGGAGCACATGATGACCACCGCGCTGCTGTCCGCCTTGATGATTTCCCGAGTGGCCTCGATGCCGCTCTTGAAGGGCATGACGATGTCCATCGTCGTGAGGTCGGGCTTGAGCTCCTTGTACTTCTCCACGGCCTCCAGGCCGTTGGCCGCCTCGCCGACGACCTCGAACCCCCCAGACGCAAAGATGTCCTTGATCATGTTGCGCATGAAGATGGCATCGTCGACGACCAGGACCCGCTTAGCCATGTGAAGAACTCCGCCTCCGAATCACCTAGAGGAGCGCGGACACTAGCATCCGCGCTTTCCAGGGGGCTACTCACTTGGAATGGGTGAACAAGGCAACCACCGCGGCGTCCAACCCCTCTGGGTCCAGGACCGTCACTCCCAGGCCACCCAGCCTGGCGACGCCCCGGATGGCAGGCGTCATTTTTCCTGGCGCCGTGCTCACCCGCTCCACCGCTTCGATGCCGTCTACGTCCGTCACCAACAGTCCCAGGTCTCTCCGCCCTCGGTCCAGTAGAACCACCCGTCCGGGCGGGGTAGGACCCTCGGGGAGACTCAGGAGCTGCCGCAGCTCTACCACCGTCACGACCCGGCCGCGCAGATTCATTACGCCTGTAATGGCCAGTGGCGCACGCGGCACGCGGGTGAAGCGCTCGGGAGGCACGACGACCTCCCGCACCGCCGAGAGCGGCAGCCCGTAACGCTCCTTCTCCACCCGGAAGATGACGTGCCGCACAGGAGTAACGTTCTATCCGCTCTGGAATCAGCGGGACGAACCCGCCGCGCCCCGCTTCGCCGTGGAGGTCTTCTTCGCGCCGGCCCGCACCTTGGGACCTTCGCGCGCCGGGGCCGGCTTCGCCACGGATTTCTTCCCACCCGCCGCCGCCTTGCCCGGTGCGGGCTTCTTTCCGGCCCCGGGGGTCAGCGCCTTGAGCACCTTCTGGGGCGCCACGGCGCGGAAGCTCTCGTGAATCCACTGGGACAAGAGCCCGGTGGGGACCTCGCTGCCCGGCTTGAAGCGGGCGGACACCCAGCCGCTCTTGCCCAGGCCGTAGCCGGTGGGCTCGGTGAAGGGCAGCGTGAGCGCGGCCTCGTGGGACTCGGGGAGCTTGGTGGTGACCCCCAGCCCGTCGTTGTCCAGCGCGAGGATGACGAACATCTTCCCCTTCACCTTGGCCGTGCGGTGGCCCCAGGGGAACTCCTCGGTCGTCTCGGGGAGCGCGAGCATCACCCCGCGCAGGTGGGCCTCCGCGGCCTTCAGCTTCGCGTCGACGTTGTCCGAGGGCGGCTGGCTCATGAGCCCAGGCGGAAGCTGCGCACGACGCTCTGCAGCTCGACGGAGAGGTTGGTCAGCTCACTGGCCAGCGACGTCATCCGGGACACGGCGGCCGTCTGCTCCTGGATGACCGCCTGGATGGCCTCTGTGGAGGAGGCGTTGTTGCGCGCCACCAGCTTGATTTCCTCGATGGCCTTCACCATCTCCTCGCTGCCCTTGAGCTGCTCGCGGGCGCTCTCGGAGATGAGGTGCACCTTCTCGGAGCCCTTGCGGATGGTGTCGGTGATGGCGCCCATGGAGCGCACGATGTTGGTCAGGTCCTCGCGGCCCTCGGCCAGCTCCGCGATGCCTTCCTTCATGGCGCTCACGACGGAGGTGGACTGCCCGGAGATGTCGCGCGCCAGCTTGGAGATCTGCTCGGCGGAGCGGCCCGCGCTCTCAGCCAGCTTGCGCACCTCATCGGCCACCACCGCGAAGCCGCGGCCGTACTCACCCGCGCGCGCCGCTTCAATCGTCGCGTTGAGCGCCAGCAGGTTCGTCTGCTGCGCCACCTGCGTAATCGCGTCGACGATCTTGGAGATTTCCTGCGTCTTCTCGCCGAAGGCGAACACCTGCTGGCTGGCGGACTCGATGCGGTTGAAGACCTTCTTCACCTTCTCGCCGGCCAGCCGCGCCGCCTTGGAGCCGTCCTCGGCCGCGCTGCTCGTCTCCGCCGTCGTCCTCGCCGCGTCCTCGGCGCTGGCCGTGGTGCGCTGGATGCTCCCGGCCATCTCCGTGATGACCTTGGACGCCTTCGACACGAGCTGCGACTGCGACTCGGCGCCGCCGGCGATCTTCTCCATCGACGAGCCCACCTCCTCGGTGGAGCCGTTGACGTTCTCCGCCGAGCGCTGGAGGTCGATGGCGGTGTCGGCCACGCTCTTGGCCGTCTCCTGAATCTTGCCCACCAGCTCGCGCAGGTTCTCCTGCATGCGGGTGATGGCGCCCGTCAGCTCGTCGATTTCGTCGCGCGTGCTGCCGCCCTCGGCGGCCACCGGCTTGGACAGGTCGCCCTGCGAGATTTCGTACGCGGAGCGGCTGAGCACCTTCACGCGGGTGACGCGCGCCAGCCACGAAGGCAGCAGCGCGGCGGCGGCCCCGGTGATGATGATGGCGACGCCAATGCGCACCGCGTCCCTCCCCCCGACGCTGAGCTCGGGGAAGAGGAAGTCGATGAGGCGGTCCGACGCGTACATCCACGCTGTCAGCGCCAGCCCCATCAAGACGTAGCCGTTGAGGATCTTCCGGTGAAGGGACCGCTCGCGGGTCGCGCGAGGGCCGTCCACGGCGCGCAGCAATCGCTGCAGGGGCTCGCGGCGGGGAGTGTGTCCGGGGACTGTGTCGTCGCGGAGGGGACGGCGCACGGGTTGCTTTCGGGGGATGAGAAGCGTCTCGGGTTTAGCCTTGCTGCTCCGCAGGGTCAATCCATCGCCCGAGGTCGGAAGTGGTCGAACCCCTCTGGCGGTGGGAGAACGCGGCCTGTCCTGTCCCGGCTCACCCACCCGCGTCCCTCTGTGAAGTGGCCGATGCGGGTGATGGCGTGTCCCCCTGTAGCGCACGCGCGCTCGAATGCCCGGCTGCGTCCCGGGGGAACGGCCAGCAGCAGCTCGTAGTCCTCGCCCCCCGCCAGCGCCCCTTCAGGCCCCAGCGCCTCGCGCACCGCGGCCGACAGCGGCAGCCGCTCCACCTCCAGCTCCGCGCGCACGCCCGAGGCGGTGCAGAGATGACCCAGGTCTTGTGCAAGTCCGTCGGAAACATCCAGCGCGGCGGATGCATGGCGCGCGGCGAGCAGGCCCAGCGCCACGCGAGGCTCGGGGCGGCGCTGACGGCGCACCGCCGCGCCCCGGCGCAGCCCCGCGCGCAGCTGCGCAAGGCCCAGGCGCGCGTCGCCCAGCGTGCCGGAGACATAGAGGAGGTCCCCGGGCCGGGCCCCCGCGCGGGTGAGGGGCGCGCGTGACAGCTCGCCCGCGGCGGTGATGGTGACGGAGAGCTCGCGCGCGGAGGTGAAGTTGCCACCCACCAGCGCAATCCGGTGGGCGGTGGCCAGCGCGGCCATGCCGCGCGCCAGGCCCGTGAGCTCCCGGAGCGGGTAGTCCTTGGGCAGCGCGAGCGCGCACACGAACCAGCGCGGCGTGGCCCCCATGGACGCCAGGTCCGACAGGTTCACCGCCAGCGCCTTGTGGCCGATGTCCGCGGGGGAGAACGCGGCGCGCGTGAAGTGCACGTCCTCCACCACCGCGTCCGTGGTGACGCACTGCGCGCCCCGGGAGGGGGGCAGCACCGCGCAGTCGTCCCCGGGCCCCACCGGCACGCGCGCGGCGGGGAAGCGCGCGAGGAACCGACGAATGAAATCGAACTCACCAGCCATGGACACGGAGGAAAGACCAGACGGCGTGTCAGGGCAACGACACTTTTCAGCACCTTGGGCAGACGCATCATTTTCGCGCCATTCCCAGACAACATAAGGACTGGGTCTTCCATCTCCCGGGGGGGAGTTCATGCCAAAGATTGGCGAGCGGCTGCCTTTCGTTTCCACGCCCCAAACCCAGACGCGCCCCGCGGGCACGAAGGACGTCAGCACCCAGCAGTGGGTGGACCTGCTCGGCTCCGTCCTTCCAACGCAAAGCGTGACGAAGGCGGCCCCCGCGAGCGCCTTCGCCGCCCAGGCCCCGGGGACGGGTACCCCGCAGCCCCCTTTCGGCAAGGAGATTCTCCCCTCCGCCCTGGGCCCGCTCAGGGATGAGCGCCTGGCGGCCTGCGTCGCCGACGCCTACCGGAATGTCTTCGAGGGCGACCGCTGGCCGAGCGGTCCCGAGCGCTCCAAGTGGTTGGACTTCGCACGGGAGCTCCGCAACGAGAACCCGAAAATCACCGCCGATGAGGTCCGCTACGCCATCCAGGACAAGCTGCGCCTGGAGCGGGACGGGCTGGACGCCCATTCGCCGGCGAACACCGACAGGTTCATCTCCGAGGCCATCGCGTGGGTCACCCAGTGCTACGACGAGAAGGCGCCCCCTCCCACTGAGGCGGACATGCGGCACTGGCGCGACTTCGCCGCCGACCTGATGCGCAAGAATCCGGAGACGACCCCGGAGGAGCTCAAGTACGCCATCATCGACGCCGTCCGGGCGAAGGTGCTGGGGACGGATGCGGTGACTCCGAAGAACATCGACAAGTTCATCAAGGACGCCGTCAAGTGGGTCACCCAGTGCTACGAGGGCAAGGAGCGCGAGGCCACGCCCGCGGAGCTGAAGGAGTGGCGCGCCTTCGCCCAGGAGCAGTTGAAGAAGAACCCAGACATCACGCCCGAGAACCTCAAGTACGCCATCACCGACGCCATGCGCGCGAAGATGACGGGGACGGGCGAGGCGACACCGAAGAACATCGACAAGTTCATCGAGGACGGCGTCAAGTGGGTCACCCAGTGCTACGAGGGCAAGGAGCGCAAACCCACCGCCGCGGAGCTGGCGCACTGGCGCGACTTCGCCCGGAAGCACCAGAAGGCGAACCCGGACCTCACGCCCGAGGAGCTCAAGTACGCCATCCAGGACGCCATCCGCGTGAAGGCGACGGGCATGGACGGCACGGGCAGCGCCAACATCGACAAGTTCATCCAGGACGCCGTCAAGTGGGTGACCTTCTGCTACGAGGGGCAGGAGCGCGACGCCACGCCCGAGGAGCTGCGGCGCTGGCGCGCCTTCGCCAACGAGAAGAAGAAGGAGAACAAGGACATCTCCCCGGAGGAGCTCAAGTACGCCATCCAGGACGCGATGCGCAGCGAGAAGATGGGGACCAACGCTCCCGCCAAGCAAAGCATCGAAGACCACATCAGGGCGGCCTACGGCTGGCTCATCTACATCAACTATGCCGGGCCCTCTCAGCCGTCGAGCGAGCCGACGCCCAACGAGCTGAACGAGTGGAAGAAGTTCGCCGAGAAGAAGTTGAAGGAGACGCCTGAGATGACGAGCGAGGAGCTCCGGTACTACCTCCTGGACAGCCTCCGCACCGCCATGGCCAACAGTTGACGGCGACGGCCCCCCGCGCTCGCCATCAGAGCGAGCGCAGGAAGGCCACCAGCGCGTCGCGCTCTGCCTTGCTCAAGGCCTTGAAGCGCGCGCGGGCACGAGCGCCCTCGCCCCCGTGCCAGAGGATGGCCTCCTCGAAGCCGCGCGCGCGGCCGTCATGGAGCATCCGCACCTGCCGGTTCACCGTCTCCAGCAGGCCCAGCCCCCACAACGGCGGCGTCCGCCACTCGGAGCCGCTCGCTTCACCGTCGGGGCGGCCGTCCGCCAGCTCCGGCCCCATGTCGTGCAGCAGCAGGTCCGTGTACGGGCGGATGCGTTGGTTCGACAGCTCGGGGATATCCTCGACCGTCCCCGTGGTGAACTCCGCGTGGTGGCACGCCGCGCAGCCCGTCTTCTGGAAGAGCGCTCGCCCCTTCACCACCGCCGGCTCCGCGACGCTCCGGCTCGCGGGAGGCGCAATCAGGCGCAGGTAAAGCACCGTCTGCGCCAACTGCTGCTCCGACAAAGCGGGCCCCTTGGCGGGCGGCGGCGCCTGGCAGGGCGCCTGCGCCTGTGTGCAGTTGCGCTCGGGATAGAGCGGTGACGTCAGCCCCAGGTCCTCTGAGAAGGCGCTGGCGGCCTGCTGCTCCAGCGTGGGCTGGTTGGCCTTCCAGCCATAGCGGCCCAGTCGAACCGCGCCATCCCGGGCGGTCCGCACCCGGTTCGGACGGCCGGAGATGCCATCCCCGTCACGGTCCTTCGCATCCGCCCGCGCCAGGATGGCCTTGTCGGGGATGGCCTCCAGCAAGCCGAGCCCGAACACAGGCGCGGGAATGCGCGGCGAGAGCATCACCTGGGAAGACAGCTTCCCGTACCCCAGTCGAGCGATGTCGTAGCGCGGCTGTCGTAGCGTGTAGGGCGTCCCGTCCGCGTACTTCCCCTTCACGTCCGTATAGGTGACCTGGACCTCGCCCTCGGCGGCGACGCCAGGAATGGCGCGGTCATGGAGCTGGCCACCGTAGACGGGCTCGTGGCGCCCCGCGGGCGAGTCCTCCGAAGGCACGCTCAAGCGGACGAGCAGCGGCGCCTCGGGGCCCAGCTCACGCAGGGGCCGCCCACGGCCATCCTTGAAGTGGCAGGAGCCACACCCCGTGGCATTCGAGAAGGGGCCCGCCGTCACGTCCGCCAGGGCGTACCAGTCCCGCATGAACACCGCCTTGCCGTCGAGCATGGGCTGCCAGCGCGCGGGGTCCAGGTTGCCCAGCGCACGGCCATAGGCATTCGGCGTGACGTCGAAGACCGTCGTCGCCCCACCCGAGAGCGCGTCGCGCGCGCGCGGCGCCGCATGGGACGGACCGGCGGCGAGCAGGAGGGCCCCACACCACCCAAACGCCTTCGCGCCCAGCAAGCGCCAGGAATGACGGAACATGGCTCGCCTCATGAAGAACGGCTGGAAGCGGACGGCAGGCCCACCTCCAGCCGGGGAGACACTTCAATGACTACTGCTTCGCGGGCGTGACGCTCTCGCTGACAATCTGGGTCACGTTCGCCGTCGTCTGCAGGTGGATTTCGTCGAAGCCGAGGTAGGGGTAGTTCGTCGGACCATGGACCTCCTCGCTCAGGACCAGCCGGTCCGCCTGCAGGACGCGGCCGTCCGAGAGCTCCACGTACGGATGCGCCAGGTCGATGGTCCACTGGCACTGACCCCGGGGCGTCACGTTGAAGGAATAGCCGCACGGGGTGTAGCAATAGTTGCAGCTCCAGTAGCCAATGCTCTGGCACTGATCCATGCAGGAGTTCCAGCTCTGGTAGGCCGGTCGGCAGGACGGCGACGGCGGCGGCCACGGCGTCACGGGGTCGTGCGGCTCAAGGACATTGACCCCGCCGTTGTGGAGGCGCGTCATCACCCCCTGCAGTTGCCCCTGGTAGTAGACGAGCGCGGAGTGCGTGGACTCCTCGCCCGCGCCCGTGAAGGTGGTGGAGTAGGCGGCCCGCCCGTCCTCCGTCACGAGGGTCGCCGTGCTCGTCGTGGACCCCTCGGATACGGAGGAGAGCAGCATCTTCCCGTGCTCGGGCGCGTCGCTCTCGCTGAAGACACCCGCGGTCCAATGACTGGCAAGGCCCGTGTGAATGACGACGCCGGACTCGCCGCTCACATCGCCATTCTCAATCCGGACGCCTTCGTCCGTCACGCTGACATAGGCCTCGCCGACGCCACAGTGATTCAGGTCCTGGAACATCACACAGTCCTGGTCCTGCGCCTGGGCCTGCGCCAGGGGCAATGCGAGGGAGAACACGGCGGCCCACAGGGGGGTTCCAAAATTCCAAAGCAGACGCATCTGACGGCTCCTCACGCTTCCTGGGAAATCCAAGAAGCGGGCTTTCCCACTTCAATGGACATGCCAGGATTTACCACCCTATGAGGAGCCGTCTGGATTGTGACAGGATTTGCCACAATCCCTTCCTTCGCAGTGACCTCCAAAGTCTCACGCAGCGCAGCGCGCCCTGACCAAAGGCACACGCCGCGGTCCTCAGCGGCGTGCGCCTGGGTGAGCGGTTCGCTACAGGAACAGCCCCGGGTCGAACTCGTCCACGTTGACAGGGAGCATGCGCGGCAGGGGCCGGTTGAACACCTTGGCGTTCAGCTCCAAATCCAGAATCTTGAGTCCGGAGGGGACGAGCTCCCGGAAGCGCTGGCTGACGTATTCGCGCAGGCCGAGCACGGCCACCTCGCGTTTCTCCTCGAGCATGGGCTTGAGGGCCTCGGCGAAGTCCGCGCCGTCATGGCTGGCGAGCACCACCGCCGCGCCGGGGCGCTGGGTGCGGATGTTCTCCAGCAGCTTGAGGATGCCCAGGTCCACCACCTTCTGGTCGGGGCGGCCGTAGAGGAGGGCCACCTCACAGCCGGCGGACTTGAGCGCGCGCACGAAGCCAATCATGACGTCCGGCAGCTGCTCTCCGCGGGCGTTGAGCACCACCACGCAGCGCACGGGCGCCGGGAAGTTCGTCTCACAAAAGGACACGAGCCGGTCGAACTGGACGCGGTCCTGGGACTCGGGCTTGCGGCCCACCACGTTGGACACAGCCCAGTCGATGTTTTCTGCGTCGATGAGTACGTAGGAAGCTGCGGGGGGGCGTCCGGAGAGCATGCGCGCGAGGATACGCGGGAGCCCTTCCGCCCGGGGAACTCAGTTCAGCCCCCCGGCGTGTCGGCCCGCGTCAGAAGCGGTCCTGTCCGCCAGGCGACGGCATGGGCGCCAGCGCGGAGAAGCCGCCATGCTCCGACAGCGGCGGCTGGAGCGGCAGCACCACGGTGAAGCGCGAGCCCCGGCCAAACTCGCTCTCCACGGACACGCGGCCGCCGTGGCCTTCCACCAGGCTCTTCACGATGGCCAGCCCCAGCCCGGCCCCGCCGTGCTCGCGCGTGGAGCTGCCGTCCACCTGGTAGAAGCTCTGGAAGATGTTCTCGAACTGGTCCGCGCGGATGCCCATGCCCGTGTCTTCCACGCTCACGCGGTAGCCCGGCGCGGCCAGCTCCTTCTGCGCGGTGACCTCCGACATCACCACCGACACCCGGCCTCCGGACGACGTGAACTTCACCGCGTTGGCGAGCAGGTTCACCACCACCTGGCGCAGCTTGTCCGCGTCCGCGGCCAGGCGCGGCTGGGGCAGCGGCGGCAGGCGCACCTCCAGCTCCACGCCCTTGCGCTGCGCCTGAGGCGCCACGCTGGACACCGCCGTCTGGATGACGCTGCCCAGGTCCACCGGGCCCATCACCAGGCGCAGCCGCCCGGCTTCAATCTGGCTCAGGTCCAGGATGGAGGAGATGAGGTTGAGCAGCGACTCGCCCTTCTCCACGATGGTGCGCACGTAGAGCAGCTGCTCCGGGTTGAGCGCGCCGGCCAGGCCTTCCGCCAGCATCTCCGAGTAGCCGATGATGGAAGCCAGCGGCGTGCGCAGCTCGTGGCTCACCGTGCCCAGGAAGGTGGACTTCAGCCGGTCCAGCTCCTTCAGGCGGGTGTTGGCCTGCGCCAGCCGGGCGTTGTTCGCCTCCAAATCCCGGTGCGTCTCCAGCATCGCCTCGATGTGGAGCTGCGTCGCCAGGAAGGCGCGCTGCCCGCTGGCCACCAGCGCGGCCAGCACCTGCCCGAAATGCACCAGCACCTGCGCGGCGGTGCGCTCGGGCACGCGCCGCACGCGGCCCACCAGCTCGTGCGCGCGCGACAGGTCCACCCCGGAGATGTCCGTCAGCGACTGCGGGAAGTCCGCCAGCTCCTCCGGCGTGAAGGGGCCCAGGATGACGCGGCCCAGCGTGTCGCCTTCCCAGCGCACCGGCATCACCAGGTAGCGCAGGCCGGTGAAGCACGGCAGCGCGATGATGCCCGCGGCCTCCGCGCCGTCACCGCGCGCGGGCCGGGCGCCCTGCACCGGGGCCACAGGTCCGTCCTTCACGCGGGCCACCGTGGCGGTGCAGCGCGAGCGGCCCTCCGGGAAGCCGAACACGTACGAGCAGAAGTCGCCGTGGCCCACCTTCACGTCGGCCAGCTTGTCGCCCGCGGTGTCCATCACCTTGATGCCCACGCGGTACAGCTCGCTGAAGCTCCGCACCACCTCCACGAAGGAGGGCAGGTCCAGCATGTCCGCCAGCGACAGCCGCCGCTGGAGCACGGACTCACGGCGCGAGGCGCCCACGCCGTCCGACGCCCCGTTGCCCGACGCGCCGTTCATCGCCCGTCTCCGCTGCGCGCTTCACCCGCCGCGCGCCCGTACATGGCGGCCAGCGCCGTGCCAGTGAGGTCCATGCGCCGGAAGATCTGTCCCAGGAACTCCGCCTCCGTCAGGCCCAGGTTGCGCGCCAGGTGGGCGCGCATGTCGAGCCGCCGGTAGGCGGCCTGCGCCACCGCGTGGAAGGTCTCCAGGACGCCTTCGCCCCGCAGGGCCACCGCGCCCACCACCGCCTCGCCGCCTCGCCGCCGGGACTCCTCGATTTCGGCATCCGTCCGCGCGTCTGGCAGGTCCTTCTTGTTGAACTGGATGACCACCGGGACCTGGCTGGGGTCCAGGTTGTTCTCCTTCATGTTCTCCTGGAGGTTGCGCCAGTAGGCGTTGTTGTCCGCCGTGGCGCCGCGCCGGCTGTCCGCGATGAAGACCACCGCGTCCGCGCCCTGCAGGACGATGCGCCGGGTGGCGTTGTGGATGACCTGGCCCGGCACGGTGAAGAGCTTCACCTTCACCTTGAAGCCCGACGACGTGGAGAAGAAGACGGGCAGCAGGTCGAAGAAGAGGGTGCGGTCGTCGTGGGTCTCCACGTTCAGCAACCGCCCCCGCACCTCCGGGGACGCCTTCGCGTGGAGGTGACGCAGATTGGTCGTCTTCCCGCTGAGCCCGGGCCCGTAGTAGACGATCTTGAGCGTCAGCTCTCGCTGGGCGTGGTTGAGTTGCAAGGTGGGGGCTCTGGCTGACGGTCGAACGGAGGAGTTTGACGCCTTCGCGCCCGACTGCGGGTTTTTATAGTGGGAAGCGGCCCGGCACGGAAGGCCGGCGGGGTGCCAGGCGTGGAAGCGATGCTCATCCTTGGAATGGGCTGAACGCATGGCCGGTTCGACGAAATCCGGCTCCTCACCAAGGAGAGGAGGGCCTCTCCTCACTTCATGGGACAATGTGCGCGGAATGACTGCGTGCACCGGTGCCGCTGGAGCGGTTAGGATCGCAACTCGACGGAGGAGCAAGGCGATGACGATGAAGCAGGTGGACGCAGGCGTGGAGGTGGCCCCAGCACCGGTCCTGGATGTGGCTGGCCTCCCCAACGACCTGATGGCGGCGGTGAAGTTCGGCCTGCCCACCGACGAAGACATGACGGCGGTGGCGGACCTGCGCGCCGGCTCCGAGCCCTGGAAGACCCGGGGTGAGACGCAGGAGGACAGCCTCAAGGCCCTGGCCCAGCTCAAGCCCTTCATCCATGTGGCGAAGCTGCAGAGCCAGCTTGTCGGCTATGTCACGGTGGAGCGGGACGGCCCGGTTCCGGGCGCGGCGTACCTGCGCAACATCGTGGTGAAGCCCGAGCTGCGCCGCAAGGGCCTGGGCAACATCCTGCTGGAGCAGGCGCTGAAGGCGGCCCGGGACATGTACCGGAAGACCATCGCCCTGCGGGTGGACCCGTCCAACTCGCCCGCGGTGAGCTTCTACCGGAAGGAGGGCTTCACCACGGTGGCCACGGTGGTCTCCAAGAAGTCCGGGAAGCTTCGCCTCCTGATGTCCCGCGAGCTCTAATTTCGCGCAGGACGCGTTGCCTCCGGGCGGGAGGCCCTCCTCCCGCCCGCTGCTCCGAGCGGGCCCCCTGGTGGGTCCCGGAGCTCCCTCCCCCTCCTTCCGGGTGACAGTCTCCGTCAGGCACGGACGATTTCCGTCTGCCCGAAAGCAGGCGGGCAGTCCCGGGACAAGGGGGGCCGATTTCCTCGCGATGTCGTCTATCCTGCGGCTCCCCCGCGCCCGCGCGCAGTCGCGGACTTGAGCCGACATCCCGCATGAAATCGCTCGCAGAACTGTTGCGGCACCTGTCGCGTCCGGGTGTCACCGAGTTGACCCTGGCCACCGGCCGTCCACCGATGATCCGCGGCGCCAACGGCTATGAGCCGGTGGACCCCTCCACCGCCACGGCCGAGGACATCACCCGCGCCCTGCAGGCGATGGTGGGCGTGGCCCGAGCCTCCACCGTCACGGAGACGCCGGTTCAGTGGTCCGTCAACGCCACCGGCCTGGGCTCGCTGTCCATCGCCGCCATGCGGCGAGGGGACCTCATCCACCTGCGGCTCAGCAAGGCCGCCGACGCGGGGGCCGCCGCCCAGGCCGCCGCCACCGCGCGGCCCGCTGCGCCTGCCGCCGCGCAGCCCGCGCGCCCCGCGGCTCCAGCGCCCGTGCAGGCCGCGGCACCGGCCTACCGCGCGCCCGAGCCCGCCGCGCCCCAGACCTACCGCGCGCCCGAGCCCGCGGCACCCCGTCCCATGGCCGCGCCGGCCCGGACCTTCACGGGCGCGGGGCGTGAGCTGGCCGTGCTGCTGGAGGAGGGCCGCCGGGGGCTGGCCAGCGACGTGCACATCATCGCGGAGCGCCCGCCCCTCTTCCGCTTCGCGGGAGAGCTGACGGCGCAGGGCCCGGTGCTGGACGCGACGACGGTGGAGAAGCTGCTGCTGCCGGTGGTGCCGGAGCGGCTGCGGCCGGTGCTGGAGCGCGAGGGCAGCTGTGACTTCTCCCTGGAGACGCCGGAGATGGGGCGCTTCCGGGTCAACGTCAGCCGCCAACGCACCGGCCTCAAGGGCACCTTCCGCCTGATTGCGAGGGAAGTGCCGACGCTGGAGTCGCTGGGCCTGCCCGCGGACATCGCCAAGGCCACGCACCACCACCAGGGCCTCATCGTCATCACCGGCCCGTCCGGCCACGGCAAGACGAGCACGCTGGCGGCCCTGGTGGACCTCATCAACCGCGAGACGTCCCACCACGTGCTCACCGTGGAGGACCCGGTGGAGTTCGTCCACCCGCGCAAGCGCGCGCTCATCAGCCAGCGCGAGGTGGGCTCGCACACCAAGACGTTCGCCAGCGCGCTCAAGGGCAGCCTGCGTGAAGACCCGGACGTCATCGTGGTGGGCGAGCTGCGCGACACGGAGACGGTGCGCATGGCGCTGTCCGCCGCGGAGACGGGCCACCTGCTCATCAGCACCATGAACACGCCGAGCGCGGCGAAGACCATCGACCGGCTCATCGACCTCTTCCCGCCGGGAGACCAGCAGCAGGTGCGCCTGTCGCTGTCCAGCGGCCTGCGGCTCATCGTCAGCCAGCGGCTGATGCCGAGCGCGGATGGAAAGGGGCTGGTGGCCGCGGCGGAGGTGCTGCCGGGCTCGGTGTCGCTGGGCAACCTCATCCGCGACAACAAGACGTTCCAGATTCCCTCGCTCCAGCAGCGCGGCAAGAGCCTGGGCATCATCCGCTTCGAGGACTCGTTGGCGGACCTGGTGCGCGCTGGGAAGGTGAAGCTGGACGTCGCCAAGGGCTTCGCGGACAACCCGGACGAGTTGGAGGCGGTGGTGACGGGCAAGCGCGCTGGCGCCACCGTGGCCGCGCCGGAGACGCAGCAGGAGAGCGCGCGGCTGCTCAGTAAAATGGGCTCGCTGATGGGAAGGAAGGGCTCCTGAGATGACGACGCCCCGTCTGGCGGTCTTGTTCGATGCGCTGCTGGAGCAGAAGGGCAGCGACCTGCACATGGGCATTGGATACCCGCCCATGGGCCGCATCCGCGGCGAGCTGGTGCCGCTGCGCGAGCAGCCCCTCACCGCGCCGGAGCTGCAGGCGCTGCTCTTCGAAATCTGCTCGCCGGAGCAGCAGCGGCAGATTGTCGAGGACCTGGACCTGGACTTCGCCTACAGCTACGGGACGAAGGCCCGCTTCCGCGCCAACTACTTCAACAAGATGACGGGCCTGGCGGCCGTCTTCCGCACCATCCCCAGCAAGGTGCTGTCGCTGGAGGACCTGAAGACGCCGGAGGTGGTGCGCAAGCTGTCGGAGCGCCGCAGCGGGCTGGTGCTCGTCACCGGCCCCACGGGCAGCGGCAAGTCCACCACGCTGGCCGCGATGATCAACTACATCAACAAGACGCGGCCCGCGCACGTGCTCACCATCGAGGACCCGGTGGAGTTCGTTCACGAGTCCATGCGGGCGCAGGTGACACACCGGGAGGTGGGACCGCATGCGTCCAGCTTCTCCACGGCCATCCGTTCAGCGGGCCGCGAGGACCCCAACGTCATCCTCATTGGCGAGCTTCGCACCAACGAGACGATGAAGCTGGCGCTCCAGCTGGCGAGCTTCGGCGTGCTGGTGTTCGCCACGGTGCACACCAACAGCGCGCCGGCCACCATCGACCGCATCATCAACGCCTTCCCCGCGGACGAGCAGCAGCAGGTGCGCGGCATGCTGGCGGAGAGCCTGGCGGGCATCGTCGCCCAGCAGCTCATCAAGACGGCGGACGGCAAGGGTCGCGTGGCCGCGCTGGAAATCCTGGTGGGCGGGCCCGCCATCGCCTCCATGATTCGCGAGGGCAAGGTGTTCCAGATTGCCTCGAAGATGCAGGCGGGCCAGGGCCAGGGCATGCAGACGCTGGACATGCACCTGGAGCGGCTGGTGAAGGATGACGTGATTACGCCCGAGGCCGCGCTGGAGAAGGCCCAGGACAAGGAGAACCTGGCCAAGGTCATCTCCCGCCTGAAGCCGGACTGGCAGGTGCCGGAGTCCCTGAAGTCGCTGGGCTGAAGCCGCGGGCGGAAAACCCGAAAGGAGCACAAGCGTGTCGATGAAGAAGCCGGCGGTGGGCAGCGTGGGCTGGATGGACCTCACGGTGAAGGACGCGGTGGCGGTGAGGGACTTCTACAAGGACGTGGTGGGCTGGTCCGCCACCGGCCTGGACATGGGCGGCTACGACGACTTCGTCATGATGCCCCCGGGCGGCGGCGAGACGCCCGCTGGCGGCATCTGCCACGCGCGGGGCCCGAACGCGGACATGCCCTCCGGGTGGATGGTCTACATCACCGTGGCGGACCTGGAGCAGAGCCTGGAGCGCGTCACGGCCATGGGTGGCCAGGTGCGAGGCAGGATTCGCGGCTCCGACAAGGCGGGGCGCTTCTGCGTCATCGAGGACCCGTCCGGCACGCTGTGCGCGCTCTACCAGTCAGGGAGCGACTGACGGGCCGCACGCTCCTCCCGGCGTTCCTTCCGGGCGTCGGACCTGGGTGGTAGACCCGAATCCGTCATGGATGAGGCGCGGGGAGCACAGGACAGGAAGCGGGAGCGCGGGCCCAAGCGGCCCCGGAAGGTGTCCCCCACCTATCTGGAGAACGCGGCGCTGCACTACCTGAAGCGGTATGCGGCGACGAAGAGCCAGCTTCAGCGCGTGCTGCTGCGCCGGGTGGACCGCTCCCTCAAATTCCACGGCGGTGAGCGCGGCGAGGCGCTGGCCTGGGTGGAGGCGCTGGTCGCGAAGCTGGTCCGCAATGGCCTGCTCAACGACGAGGCCTATGCCCAGATGAAGGCGCAGTCGCTGCGCGCCTCGGGCCGCAGCACGCGAATGATTGCCCAGAAGCTGCGCCTCAAGGGCGTCCCGGCGGAAGTCGTGGCGAAGAAGGTCGCTGACGCCACCCACGAGGTGTCCGAGGAAGACGCCGCGCGCATCTGGGCGCGCAAGAAGCGGCTGGGCCCCTTCCGCAAGCAGCCCGGCACTCGGGAGGAGCACCGGAAGAAGGACCTCGCGGCGCTGGCCCGTGCGGGCTTCTCCTTCGGCATCGCGAAGAAAATCATCGACTCCAGCCCGGCCTGAGGAGCCGGTCCGGGGTGAAACAGCGGCGGCCCGCCCGCTCGGGGCGGACCTCCGCGAAACCACGCTCAGTCGTCGGTGGCGTCTTCGATTTCGTCCCCGGCCTCCTCGGCCGTGTCCTCAATCTTGTCGCCCGCCTCCTCCGCGGCGTCCTCCGTCTTGTCCACGGCGCGCTCGGCGTCGCTCTCCGCGCTCTCCCGCGTGTTGCGGTGGCAGCCCGTGCCCACCACCAGAACGCCCAGCGCCGCGGCCATCAGCAGGTTCTTCAGCATTCGCTCAACCCTCCCTGAAAGTGCGGCGGAAGATAGTCACGGCCGCCTGAACGCCAAGGATGGTTTGAGCTCAAAAAGCATCGCTCCCGCTACCGGGCACGCCAGACCTTCATGCGCGCGTCGCTCGACTCGCGGCGGCGCAGGGCCTCCATCCCCGACGGGAGCTGCACCGGGGCGTCCGCCCACTCCGACAGGCGCCCGAGCAGGAAGCTGCGCTGCGGCTCCGGCAGCGCGCTCAGCGTCCCGAAGAAGCCGACGCTGTCATCGGCGATGACGCGGTATGCGTCGTTGCCCGTCGTGGTGCTGAAGGCGCTGGCGGACCAGGGGCTCAGCGCGCCGTAGACGAGCAGCACCCGCTTGGCCTCGAAGCGGGTCCACGCCTCCAGCAGGCTCCCCGTCCACGGCTCGTACTGCTTGCGCACGCCCGTGGGCGGGAAGCGCGTGGGGAGGTGCTCACCGGCGTAGCGCAGCAACGGCCGCAGGTGCACCTCCGGGTAGCCCGGGCCGCCCAGCTGCGTGGCGCCCTGGTAGTAGAGCGGCGCCGACTCCTCCAGCGCCTGGTCGGAGAAGGTGAACTCCAGCGTGGAGACGTAGCTGAAGAAGGCGAAGAGCTCGTCCGCGCTCGCCTCCGGCGAGGGCAGCCCCTCACACGTCCCCGCCATGCCGTAGTACTGCCAGAAGATGAAGGGCACCTCGATGACGGCGAACTCGAAGGCGCGGTCCTTCCCCAGCGTGTTGAAGGTGAAGCCCTGGGCGTCGTAGCCATCCATGAAGGGCAGCAGCTCGTCGCGGCGGGTCAGCGCGGCGTACTGGAGGGACGCGAGCTGCTGGCGGCAGGCCGCGTCTCCCACCTTCGTGAGGAGGAAGCGCCCGTGACGCGCGTCATGGAGGCCCCGGTTGTGCTGCGCCGAATAGGTCACCGTGGCGTGGACGTCGCTGGGGAAATAGAAGCGGTGGGCCAGGGCGGCGGTGCCACCCTTGAAGACGCCGGTGGACAGCCAGCGCCCGCCGTACAGCGGCTTGAAGGCCTCGACGAGCCGGTGGGCATCCGCCGCCGCCTGCCACATCGTCAGCTTCCGCCAGTCCATGCTGGCCGGCTTGGACGCGCCGTAGAAGCGGTGCTCCACGGTGAGCTGGTTGCCCTGGAGCAGGTCCGTGGGCTCGGCGGGGATGGGCTCCTCGAAGATGGCGGCGCCCTCCGTGTCCAGCACCATGGGCGCCGTCTCCGAGCGGTGCATCAGCGTCACCCGCTGCTGGAAGCGCGTGCTCCAGGGACGCAAGTGGTCCACGGGCTGCTCGTAGTCCATCGTGAAGAAGCGGAAGCCGTTGACCTCGACGTCGGTCAGCACCGTGAGGCCGGCGATGGACTCCAGGCGGGTGCGGAGGTCCGCGCTCGACAGGTCCACGGAGGCGGACTCGGGCGGCGCGGTCCCCTGCTCCAGCGACTCCAAGCCCTCCGTCGTCGAACCACCACAGCCGAGCAGCCATGCGCCGAGCAGGCCGCCCACCGCGACACCCGCCCAGTTCCGCTTCAGCCCGCTTCGCATGGTGTCGTCCTCAGGTGTCCGTTGAAGCCCGCGAAGATAGCAGGCCCGGGCACTCGCCACGCATGAAGTGCTCGGGCGCGGCGGGCCTACATACCGGCGTCGCACAACGAGCGGCAAGGCAGACTATTTCCAGGAACGGCACACGGCGCCCTGACTCAGGGTCCGGGCCGCGCCTGTTCGAGCAGGCCCTCGCGCATCAGCGTGAAGACCGCCTGCCCACACCGGCCCCGCATGTCCGCCGTGGCACGCGCCACCCGAACGACATAGCGCACACCGTCCAGCGTCACCCGGGCCGACTGTCCTACCTCGGCCGTCACCGTGCTCCCCGGGCCTGGCGGATGATTCGCGTGCGTCACACGGAGCTGGACGCCCAGCGCAGGCGTCCCGTCCGCCAGCGCGCAGCCCGCGTCCTCCCAGCGGAAGCGCAGCTCCGGAACGAGCCCCGCGGGGAGCAGCACGTCTCCCGCGAGGGTGGTGGGGGCGCTCGGCACCGTGAGCAGCAGCAGCCGGCCCTCCGCGTCCCGCAGGGTGTCTCCCGACAACAGCACGGGAGGCGCACCTTCCTCCGTCGTAGGACAGGACGCGGGCTCGCGATGGCTCGTCCACTGAACGACCTGCCCCGTCAGGTCCGCCAGCACGTCCGGCACCTGGAGGCTGTAGCTCACGCCGCCGCGCACCGGCCCCGCCTCGTACTCCAGCACCGAGGCCCACCGGTCCTGGTGCCGGTACGCGCCGCGCAGCTGCCGGGCGACGGTGAAGCGGCGCTCCAGCCGCGTGTCCGTGCGCTGCTGCGCGGCGTCCTCGGGCGTTTCCTTGAACGCCACGTCCACCTGCGCCGCGCGCCAGACCTGGACACACGGGCGCTCGCGTTGGAGCGAGGCCAAGGCCTGCCCGGCGTCGGGGACCGGCGCGGAGCACTTCGGCTGGCAGCCCATCAGGCCGACCATGAGGAGCCCCGCGGCACCGTGCGCCCAGCTCGCCGGGGCACGGCAGCGTCCCGGGCGCGGGCTCATGGGCACTCGGCGTAGAGCGTCGTGCCGTCGGTCGACACGAAGAAGTCTTGCCCCTCCACCTGCCCCCGCGCCCGCAGCCGCTCCCGCTTGCGCTCCACCGACAGGCGCCGCGACGCGGCGGGCGGCTCCGCGTGGGGCACGCGCGGCTGGAACCGCGCCGGCCCACCCTTGTCGTCCGGAGCGTACTTCGCCAGCAGCGCACGACCGGTGCCGTCGTCCGCGTCGCCGTCGTCCAGGAAGTCGAGCTCCACGGCGCCCCACTCATTCACATCGCAGTCGCACGAGCCGCAGCCGGGGAAGCCGCACCCCAGGAAGCCGCTCCGGCAGGAGACACACTTGCTCTTGGGGGACGCGCTACACGCCGCGCACGCATTGGCGCCGAATGAGTACGTGTGCGAGCCCGGAGAGCCCACGCCGAGCATCTGGTAGCGGTAGTTCATCACGCTGGCGTGCACCACGCTGGTCTGCCCCGGCATGTCGTTGCCGTTGTGGTCCAGCGCCAGGTTGTGGCCCAGCTCATGGATGAAGGTGCCGCGCTGCTCCTGGATGCTCGGGCTGCTCCAGCACCCCAGGCTGAGGATGAGGTCATTGCCCAGCACCTCCGCCTTGCCGGATGAACACGACGTGCTGCTGCCTTGCCGGTAGGCCCACACCGCATAGTGGAAGTAGGGCCGCCGCTCCGGGTTCCCGGTGGAGAACCCGCCCTGCTTCAGCGAATAGAAGTCCACGCCGCCGCTGCACGCGCCGAAGCACACCACTTCATGCCAGGGCAGCGCGCCGTCGATGAAGGCATGCAGCCGCACGCCCGCGTCCCGCGCGAACACCGCCGCCGCGTCCGCCACCAGCCCGGCATAGGGCTTTCGCGTGAGATAGGGATTGGTGGGGTGCTCCATCCAATCCACCTCCACGTAGAGGTCCTTCACCGTGGGGCTGCCCCACTCGGAGAAGGAGAAGCCGTCGTTGCCGAACAGCTCCAGCGTGTCCGGTATCCCATCCCCGTCCGAGTCCTTCGAGTCCGGGTTCATCCCCACCAGCGGCTCCAGGGCATTGGAGATGCCGTCTTCGTCCTCGTCGTTGTCGCTGAAGATGGTAGACCACAGCGCGTCATCGTGGACGAAGCTGGCCGTGCCCGTGCTTCCGGGGAAGCGGCCCACCACCACGCGCTGGGCGCCCGCGTTCTGCGTGCTCGCCGCGACAACCAGCGGGTAGGCGCGGGGCCCGCTGTCATCGTCGTGTTGCAGGTACTCCGCGTTGGAGCGCAGCAGGAAGACCAGGTGGTCCCCCGCGCCCGGCGTCGTGGACGTGGCCCGGAAGGTGTCCCTCACGTTCCAGGCGAAGCTGAGCGGCACGCCGCCGAAGGGCTGGCTGCTCAGGAGGAGCGCGCCGTTGCGATACAGACTGGCCGTCCCGCCGCGCCCGTCCGCGTAGGCGCGCACCCAGACGCGGTAGAGGCCGGAGTCCGGCGCGGTGAACGTCACGCACGAACGCGCCGCGCCCGCGCAGTCGTCGCCCATGGCCACCTGGCTCCAGACGCCGCCGCGGTCCCTGAGCACGTGAAGGACGGTGTCCGGCGCGGTGCCCGTCAACTCCCGCGTCTCGAAGGTGTACGTCTGCCCCGCGTCCAGCCACGTGCTCAACCAGATGAAGCTGCCCCAGTCGCGCGAGGCCACGTAGTGCGGCCCGGCCAGCACCAGGGAGGGCGCCAGCAACACCAGCGCGAAGAGACTCCTCGGAAGCGCCTTCATCGCGTCTCCTCCGCGCGGAAGAAGGCTTCCTTGAAGGTGTCGTGCTGGCGCGACTGTTCCTCTGGCGGAAGCGACCGCCACTTCACCCGCTCCAGGGTGAGCGTCTGTTGGTAGCGCGCGTCCACAGCTCGCGCGCGGGCGTCCGCGTCCGAGGGCTCCGGCGGCGTGGCCAGCTTCGCCACCAGGTTCAGCGCCGCCAGATAGCGCCGCTCCTTCTCGGCGCGCGCTTCGGGCGTGGCGTCCATGAAGGCCCGCTCCGTGCGCGTCACCAGCGCCGCGAGGTCTTCCACCGGCTCCTCTCGGAGCAAAGCCAGTTCGTCAGGTGTCAGCGGCACCAACGCGCGCGCCGCGAACCGCTCCCACTCCGGCGCTTCTTCGCGAAGGCGCGCCACCCGCACCGCGCGGCCGGTGTCATCCTTCGCGGGCTCGACGTGGAAGCGCGGCTCGGCGGCGACCTTGGGTGGCGATGCGGGCGTCCGAGCGACCTCGGGCGGGGTTCCTTCATCGCCGAGCGCCCACCGAGGGACCAGCAACGAAGCACCTGCTCCGACCAGCATGATGCCCAGCACCACCGCTGCGACTTCCCCGCGTGCGCGCATGCGTCGTCCCCCACTCGCTGGCGCGCAGCTCTAGCGCCATTTGCCGGGGACGGCAAACCCACCCCGCGGCAACCCGTGCGGGGCATCCACGCCACGGGGAAGTGTCATGACATGGACGCCCGAGGGACGGGCACTACGCCTGAGGCATGGGGCGGCCCGGGCCGTGGAACACCACGACGGGCGCGGGCAACGTGAGCGATTCGTCCTCCGGCTTCGTGCCCGTGGCGCCCTTCGCGAGCGGACGCCCACCGGCGAGCACCTCACGCGCCCGTGACACCAGCCACCGCGCCCCACGAAGCGCGTCACGCACCAGCAGCAGCGGCGCGTCGCGAGACAGCAGCGCGGGGGAGGTCGCCTCGCTCGTTGAAGCAGGCTGTCCCACGCCCAGCTCGTAGACCAGCTTTCCACCGAGCGTCGCCGTGTAGAGCGCCAGCCCACAGGCGCCCAGCCCCAGCGCCACGGTGGCCGCGGTGGGCTCGCGCCGCAACCGCCACACCGTCACGCCCAGGGCGCCGAGCAGCACGGTGGCATTGCCCACGCCATGCAGGAACGTCATGTCCCGGGCACGCGGCGACTCCAGACGGACCTCCTGGCTGGCCGCCAGCCCCGACACGCCCGCGAGCAGGCCGCCAATGGAGCCGGCCACCCAGATGCGACGCGCCACCTGGGCCCAGGCGCCGTCGCCTGTCGTCACCGAGATGAGGTCCGCCACCGCCGCCGTGGGAAGCAGGGCAAGTGGCATGTGCACCAGTGCCGGGTGCAGCTCGTGCAACAGCATCTCCTTCTTCATCGCGTGGCCTCCTGCCCTCGTCCTCCAAGGGTAGGCACCCCGAGGACCCATGGCAGGCACGGCTGCCTGCCCGCCCTCTCCGGACGGGGGAAGCGTTCAGCAGGCGATTTCGAGCGAGAGGGCGTGCTCGGGCTGGGTGAGCACCTCGCAGCCGTCTGGGGTCACCAGGAGGGTGTGCTCGAACTGAGCGGACAGGGCGCCGTCCTCCGTCACCACCGTCCAACCGTCAGCCAGGATGCGGATGTCCGGCTGGCCCAGGTTCACCATGGGCTCCACGGTGAAGACCATGCCCGAGCGCAGCTTGATGCCCGAGCCTCGCTTGCCAGTGTGGGAGATGGTGGGCGGCCCATGCATCTGGTGGCCGATGCCATGCCCGCCGAACTCCTCCACCACGCTGCAGCCCTCCTTCTTCGCCAGCTCCTCGATGGCCGCGCCGATGTCGCCCAGCCGCGCGCCG
This sequence comes from Myxococcus sp. AM009, assembly GCF_013372605.1. NCBI lineage: Bacteria > Pseudomonadati > Myxococcota > Myxococcia > Myxococcales > Myxococcaceae > Myxococcus > Myxococcus sp. AM009. The sequence goes on along the minus strand of NZ_JABXEP010000033.1, from coordinate 9,288 downwards.
TGGCGGACGACGGCGATGCCCGCGTCACGGCACCGACGCGCCACGTCCACGATGCGACGGGCGTCGTCGGACACCTCGCCAATGAGGAACGTCGCGGAGGTGTCGCCGTGGAAGCCGTCCAGGAACGTCGTCACGTCCACGTTGATGATGTCCCCACGGCGCAGCTGCTCGCCGGGGTTCGGGACGCCGTGACAGACGACGTGGTTGCGGCTGGTACAGACGGTGGCTGGGAAGCCCTTGTACCCCAGTTGGCTGGGCTTGCCTCCCCGGCGCGCCGTGTCCTCGCGCACCCACTGGTCGATGTCCGCCGTGGTGACACCGGGGGCCAGCTTGGAGGCAACGAAAGCCAGCGTACCGGCGGCGGCCTGACTCGCACGGCGCAGACGTTCGACGTCCGTGCCCTTGAACAAGGGAATGCTCATGGGCGCCAAGGTGCGGGGCCAGGGGGCCAGGCGTCCAATGCTGTTTCGGTATGGCTGATGGCGGTAGAGTGGCGGACGTGAGCCTCACGCACATCCAGTCCTTCGTCGCCGTTGCCGAGGAGTGCAACGTGGGCCGGGCCGCGCGCCGCCTGCACCTGACGCAGCCGCCGCTCAGCCGTCACATCCAGGCGCTCGAGGACGAACTCGGGGCGCGGCTCTTCGAGCGGACCCGGGGTGGCATGCGCCTGCTCCCCGCGGGCGAGGCCTTCCTGCAGCACGCGCGTCGCATCCTGGCGGAGGTGGACGCCGCCCTGCTCACCGTGCGGGACGTGGCGGGCAGCCGCGACGGCGGATGACGCAGCCGGGTCCGGTGCGCGTCTCGGCCTGTTGAGCCTGGGGCGTGCGTTCAGCATCGGACGGACAGGCGCCTCCTTCGGCGGCGTCATGTGCCCGGTGACCTGGAACCGCGGCGTCGGGCTGCTAGAGCGGGCACTGATGCCCGACCTCCTCGTGACTCATCGGAGTCCTCACGTGCGTCCCACCCGGCTGCTCGCGCCCATGCTCTGGGTCCTCGCCTCCACCACGGTGATGGCGGCGCCGGGCCCCGAGGAGCAGGAGGTTCCCGACGCGAGCCGGCAGCAGCCGTCAACGGATGCGCCCACGCGGGAGCGGACTGAGGGAGCGGACACTGGCGCCGCGCGGACCGTCGTCACGGGCTCACGGCGTCCCCGGCCGGCGCGGGACGTGCCCGCAACCACCACTGTCCTCCCCCGCCCGGAAATCGACCGGAGCCCCACGCTGACGCAGGACTCTCTGGTCCGCACCGTGCCCTCCGCCGCCACCTTCCGCCGCACGCCCAGCCTCGTCTCCGACCCGACGGCGCAGGGGCTCAACCTGCGCGGGCTCGCGCCTTCGGGCGTGGCGCGCAGCCTCGTGCTGCTCGACGGCATCCCCGTCAACGACCCGTTCGGCGGCTGGATTTTCTGGCGCTCGCTGCCACGGCTCGGGCTCGAGCGCATCGAGGTCGTCCCCAGCGGCGGCTCCGCCCTCTACGGCAGCGGCGCGCTCGGCGGCGTCGTGCAGCTCGTGTCACGCGCCATCACCGGAGCGCAGCTCGACGCGGATGCCACCTATGGCAATGCGCATACGGGCCTGCTCGCGGCACGCGGGGCGGAGGCGTGGGGCCCCGTCCGCGCCTCGCTGGAGGCAGAGCTGCTCGACAGCGACGGCTACCCCATCGTCAGCCCCGCCCAGCGCGGCGCCATCGACGGGGACACGCCCAGCAGCCACGCCGTCATCAACGGACGCGTCGAAGCGGATGCCACCGAGGCGCTCACCCTCTCCGCCCGCGCCGGCCTGTTCCGCGAGGACCAGAGCGGCGGCACCCGGCTCACCACCGCGCGCGTGGAGCTGGCGCACTTCAGCGCGGGCGCGCGGCTGCGCACCGCGCACCGCGGCACCTTCACGCTGGACCTCTTCGGCCGCGTGCAGCGCTTCGAACAGGACCGCGCGCGCATCACCCAGGACCGCGCCTCCGAGGCGCTGGCCGCAAGCCAGGACGTACCCGCCAACGACCAGGGCGCGTCCCTCGTCTGGACCGGCCCGTCCTGGACCGCCCTGGGCACGCACGTCCTCACCGCCGGCCTGGATGCGCGCCGCATGGCGGGCACGTCCCGGGAGCAGCTCTTCCCTCCCGCGCCCTCCGAGACGTCCCTCCACCTGCGCGACACCGGAGGCACCCAGGTGTCCGGCGGCGTCTTCATCGAGGACCTCTACACGCCCTCGCCCGCCGTGGAGCTCAGCGCCGCGCTCCGGATGGACGTGTGGCGCAACCAGGACGGTGAGCAGCGCCTGGAGCGCGCCAACGGCGCCGTGGACACCACGCGCTTCGACGACCGCACCGAGCAGCAGCTCAGCCCGCGCCTGGGCCTGCGCGTGCGTCCGCTGGAGGGGCTCACCCTGCGCGCCTCCGCCTACCGCGCCTTCCGCGCCCCCACGCTCAACGAGCTGTACCGCCCCTTCCAGGTGGGCACCCTCCTCACCGCCGCCAACGCCACCCTGGGCGCGGAGCGGCTGTGGGGCGGCGAGGCCGGCGCGGAAGCCGAGTCCTCCTCGCTGGGCCTCACCACGCGCGTGACGGGCTTCTGGAACGTGCTCGACGACCCCATCACCAACGTCACGCTGGAGCAGCCGCTTCCGGATGGCTCCACGCGCCAGCGCGAGAACCTGGGACAGGCGCGGGTGCGCGGCGTGGAGGCGAGCGTGGACTGGAAGCTGGCACGTCAGTGGACGGCGCTGCTCGCGTACACCTTCGTGGACCCCGTCGTGACGCGCTCGCCGGGACAGCCCGGGCTGGTGGGCAAGCAGCTCGCGCAGGACCCCAGGCACCGGGGCACCGCCATCATCACCTTCCACGACCCCGACATCGTGACGGCCACGGTGCAGCTTCGCGCGACGGGCGCTCAGTTCGAGGACGACCTCAACGAGCGCCCCATGGGTGGCTACGCCGTGGTGGACGTGTCCGCCAGCCGCCACCTCTTCTGGAAGCTGCACGTCTTCGGCGCGGTGGAGAACCTCTTCGACCGCGAGTACCTCGCGGGCCGCGCCGGGGTGGACACGTTGGGCCCGCCCCTGCTGGCGCGCGTCGGCCTGCGGCTGCGCGACGCGCCCTGAGGCTCAGCGGAGGGTGCGCACCGGCCGCACCGGGCCGTTGAACCAGCGGCTCAGCGACACCACGTCCTCCATGCGGCGCGCGGGCGGGAGGCTGTCGAGGAAGACGCGGCCATACGCCTTCGTCACGATGCGCCGGTCCAGCATCGCCACGATGCCCCGGTCCGACTGCGTGCGGATGAGCCGGCCAAAGCCCTGCCGCAGCGCCAGCGCCGCATGCGGGAGCTGATACAGCTCGAAGGGCTCCTCGCCCCGCTGCTGGAGCTGCTTGATGCGCGCGGCCACCAGCGGGTCTCCCGGCGACGCGAACGGCAGCCGGTCGATGATGACCAGGCTCAGCGCATCACCCGGCACGTCGACGCCTTCCCAGAAGCTGTGCGCCGCGAAGAGGACGCTCGGCGTCTCGCGGAAGGCCTCCAGCAGCTGCTGCTTGGGGCGCTCGCCCTGAAGCAGCGCCTGATAAGGCAGCCGGGGCGCCACCAGCTCATAGGCCCGCACCATGTTGCGCAGGGACGTGAAGAGCACGAAGGCGCGCCCGCCCGTCACCTCGCAGAGCCGCTCAATCTCCTCCGCCGCCTCCTCGATGAAGCCCGGGGCGGTCGGGTCCGGCAGGTGCGTGGGCAGGTACAGCGCCGCCTGCGACGGGTAGTCGAAGGGACTGGGCACCGCCAGCGTCCGCACGCGCGTCACCGGCTGGCCATCCTCGCCGTACAGGCCCATGCGGTTGGCGAAGAAGTCGAAGCGGCTGTCGGCCGCCAGCGTCGCGGAGGTGTACACCACCGTGTCCAGCGCGCCATACATCCGCTCGCGCAGCTCCTTCGCCACGTCGATGGGGCTGGCGCGCAGGAAGAGGCCCTTGCCCCGCTGCTCCGCCCAGTAGACGTGGTCCGCGGACTCGGCCTTCTCCAGGAAGGAGAGCTGCTCCTCCAGCTCGTCCGCGCGGCGGGTGATGGCGGCCAGCTCCGGCTCGCGCTCGCCCACCGTGAAGGCGGACAACGCGGCCAGCGCGTCCCGCACGCCCTCCAGCGGCGTGGACAGCTTCGCCATGACCTCCGAGCGCAGCGCCACCGAAGCCTCCTGGCCGGACAACCCCAGCGCTCGGGGCGCCTGCGCGAAGAGCGCATCCGCCCCCGCGCGCAACCGGGCCGCCAGCGCGCGCAGCATGGCGTGGCGGGCGTCGTCCTCCTTCAGTGACGCCACCGCGTCCCGCGCCAGCTCCTCCAGCCGGTAGTTGGACACGCTGCAACCGAAGTAGCCGCTGGCCGCGTCTTCCAGCGCGTGGGCCTCGTCGAAGATGACGGCCTCGTACCAGGGCAGCACGCCCTCGGTGCGCTTGCCGGAGCTGCGCAGCGCCAGGTCCGCGAAGAAGAGGTGGTGGTTGACCACCAGCAGGTCCGCCTGCTCCGCGCGCTTGCGCATGCGCGTGACGAAGCACGTCTCGTACTGCGGACACCGGGTGCCCACGCACGTCTCGGACGTGGTGGACAGGCGCGACCAGGCGCTGAAGGACTCGGGCAGGTCCAGCTCGCCGCGGTCGCCGGTGTCCGTCGCCTCCGCCCACGCCTTCAGCTTGGACCAGTAGCGCGACTCCTCGCGCGAGCCGAACTGCGGCTCCTTGGAGAAGGCGTCATAGCGGTGCAGGCACAGGTAGTTGCTCCGGCCCTTGAGGTACGCGGCCTCGAAGCGCAGGCCCATCTTCTCCCGCATCAGCGGCAGGTCCTTGAAGAAGATCTGGTCCTGCAACGTCTTCGTGGCCGTGGACACCACCACCCGGCGTCCCGACAGCAGCGCGGGCACCAGGTAGGCGAGCGTCTTGCCCGTGCCGGTTCCCGCCTCGGCCAGCAGGTAGCTGCGCTCGGCGAAGGCCCGCTCCACGGCGCGCGCCATCTGAAGCTGCTCCGGGCGGTGCTCGTACGCGGGCAGCGCGACCTCGAGCGCGCCTCCCGGACCGAGCAGGCTGTCGACGGACGGAGGGGTGGAGACAGAGAGCGACATCGGCACCGAGGGGGAGGCGGGAGGCGGCCGGGCAAAATAGCAGCGACCGCCGCTTCAAGCGCGTTTCCGGCCGCGTTCGCGCCGCCTGGCCCGGGTGGCTGCCTGCCCCTTGGCCAACAAGCCGCTCTGCCCTCGGCGGCGCGGCGCCCGGACAGCCCGGCGCTCAGTACCCCGCGCTCAACGTGCGCAGGTGCTGGAAGACGAGCACCGCCAGCACCAGCACCACGATGAAGCCCACCCCCGCCGCCAACGTCTTCAGGCGGCGGGAGACGTCGGAGGTTCCTACCAAATCCGTCGATGACGGCACCACCAGGGTGGCCCGGCGCACCACCTCATCGCGGCCCCGCCGGGCGACGGCGTCGTCAGGCACATGCGCCAGGCGGATCCGGTATAGCCGCCCCACCATGGCCAGCTCGCCCCGCCCCACCGCCAACGTCATCAGCCGGTCATGGGCGTCCCATTCCTCCCAGCGCGCCGCCAGCGTCCGCCACGCGTCCGCCAGCACGTCCGACAGGGGCTGCTCCTCGGGTTGGTAGTTGACGTAGACGAGCCCGCACTGCGGGCAGGACAGGGCCTCCTCGCGCCGAGGCGCCACGCACTTGGGACAGACACCTGGGGGCGGCTCGAAGAGCGCGTCGTCCGTCAGCGGCGCCACCACCGGCCCCGGCTCCGAACGCACCACCCGCAGGGCCGGCGTCACCGGCGCGGCGGCGCTCCAGCTCTCGGAGGGCGGAACCACCGGAGCCGACGGCACCGGAGCCGACGACACCGGAACCGACGGCACCGGCGCCGCCCCCGCGGCGGGAGCAGCCCGCGCCTCCGTTCGCGGCGCGGTGGTGGCAGACGGGCCCACGCGGCTGTCCGCGCCGCAGCGGCCACACGTCACCACGAGCCCACCGGCCTCTGTCCGGTAGGTCTCCAGCGGCACGAGCCGCTCGCACGCGTCACACTGGAACTTCATGTCATCACCTGGCGCAGGGGAATGGGCATGGCGCAGCCGATGAGTGCCAGCAGGCACAGCGCGCAGATCCACTTCCGCAGCGGACTGAGCGGTGCCTGGGGTTCCACCACCTCCGGATGGCCGAAGCCTACCAGCTTGCTCGTCACCAGCAGCCATAAGCCCCAGGACGCGGTGACGAAAAGGGTGAGGACCAACAACACCAACGCCACCGCGCGGCCCACCCAGCGCGCGCGCCGCCCCCACAGCGCATAGGCCAGGTGCCCGCCGTCGAGCTGCCCCACGGGCATCAGGTTCAGCAGCGTGACGAGCAGCCCGAACCAGCCGGCGATGACCACCGGGTGGACCAACACGTCCTTGCCCTCCGGAAGCGGCCCCAGGGCCAGGCGCGTCAGGCCCTGCATCAACAGGCTGTCGCCGAAGAGCGTCTGCACGCCGTTGAAGGGCGGCTCCGGCGCGGGCGGCGCGTTGGTGACGCGGTCCATCACCCAGGTGAAGACGTCCCGGCCAATGGCCCACAGCGAGCCGTCTCCCGGGAAGGTGGTGGACGGGAGGTCCGGCGCATCCACCACGGTGGAGTGGGCCAGCCCCCAGAAGAGGATGGGCAGGGCCACCACCAACCCCGCCAGCGGCCCCGCCGCGCCAATGTCCACCAGGGCGTTGCGGTTCGGGATGCGGTCGCGGATGCGGATGACGGCGCCCAGCGTGCCCACGCCCAGCACCGGCAGCGGGATGAAATAAGGCAGGGAGGTCTCCACCCGGTGCCAGCGCGCCAACACGTAGTGCCCCATCTCGTGGGTCCCCAGGATGGCCAGCAGCGACAGGCTGAAGGCCAGCGCGCGGAAGGCCGCTTCGGGGGACACCTCTCCCAACGAATAGGGCCGCTGGAAATGGAAGTAGAGCAGGTACGAGGTGAAGGTGGTCCCCACCGTCAGCACCAGGAGCAACAGGTGCACCCAGTAGCGCGGCGCGGGGCGGGCAGCGGAGACGGTGTCCATGAAGGGAGCCTCAAGGTTGGCTAGCAAGGGGAGATGTGCATTGCAACGCGCTGCCGCCCAACCGCACTGACACCGAGTGTCTCGGACGGACCTTGACATGGAGTCGACATCTGCTACGACCCCGCCCGCTTGAAGGTTTCAAGACAACGGCCGGTCGCTCTCCAAGGCGCCCGGCCACCACACAAGCGTCCAAATTCAAGAGGGGAAGATCATGAAGAAGCTCGTCCTGTCCGCCGTTGCCGCCAGCAGCATGGTTGCCTGCACCAGCGTTGAGAGCGCCGTTGTCTCCGGCACGGAGATCGCCTCCAACGGTGAGGCCGTCGCCGTCGTTCAGGCCAACGCCCTGGGCCTGACCGCCATCTTCCACATCGTCGACATCGTCCAGAGCGACCTCGACACCGTCATCAACAAGCTGCTCATCGCCGAGGCCAAGGCCATGGGCGCCTCCAAGGTGGAGCTGCTGACCGCGGGCACCACGCCCCGTCACGGCATCTACGCGCTGACGGGCACCATCATCGGCGTGACCAGCTCCGGCGCCGTGGGCGTGGCGGTCAAGTAGTCCACACCGCGCAAGCCGCGCGGTTGATGCGGGAGGCCCCCTGGCGACAGGCGGGCCTTCTTGCTTTTGTGCCCTCCCATGCGTGAACGCCTCCTCCTGCTCTGTGCCCTGACGGCCCTCACCGGCTGCCCCAAGAAGGGCGGCGATGACGCGGCCACGCTGCTGCCCGAAGTGAGAGCCGGGCTCGCCGCCCGCGAGGCGAAGCTGAAGAGCTACCGCATCGCCGGCGCCGTACAGGATGCGGGGCTGGAGCCGGTGACGTTCACCTTCGAATACCGCGCGCCGCGGCGCCTGCGGGGCACGCTGGGCCCGCCCGCCTCGCGCACCTTCGCGTGGGACGGCACGCACTTCTTCCAGCAGCTCGACGGGGAGAAGCGCTTCAGCACCTTCACCTCGGAGCTGCCGCCCGCGAAGCTCGCCGGCTTCCTGTCGGAGACGTTCCACCCCTTCATGCCCGAAGGCTTCCGCACGCCGCTCCTCCTGAGCCACGCGACGGTCCGCCGCGCCACGCACCCGCTGGCGCCGCAGGCGGTGGAGCTGGTGCAGAAGCTGGAGGGTGATGCCGCGGGCCTGGAGATGGTCTACGTGCTGCGCTGGCCCCAGCTGGACTTCCTGGGCCGGCGCACCGGCGCACCGGACGGCGCGGCGGCCGAGGAGCGCGTGGAGGAGGAGCACTGCGACGCGGCCCTGTCGCTGTGCGTACCCAAGCGCCTTGGCCGGTGGCAGGGCGGCAAGCGCGTGGGCGAGACGGTGCTCACGCGCGTGGAGCTGAACGCGGCCCTGCCCAACGACGGCTTCACCCTCACCGCCCCCGAAGGCTACGACGTACAGACGCGGACACTGGTGGAGTCCGCCCCCGCCACCCAGCCCACGGACGGTTGACCGCCACCCTCGGCATCCCCACCTTCGGGGCCGAGGGACAAGGCACATGGTGGAAAACGTCATTTTCGACGTGGATGGAACCCTGGTGGATTCGGTGGATGAGCACGCCGAGGCATGGCGGCGCGCCTTCCTTCACTTCGGCCGGGACATCCCGTTCGCGCACGTGCGCAGCCAGATTGGCAAGGGCGCCGACCAGCTCATCCCCGTCTTCTTCAACGACGAGGAAGTGGAGCGCTTCGACAAGGAGCTGGACGAATACCGCGGCAAGCTGTTCCTGGACGAGTTCCTGCCGAAGGTGCGCCCCTTCCCCCGGGTGCGGGAGCTCTTCCAGCGGCTGCGCGCGGGCGGCCTCCGCATCGTGCTGGCCTCCAGCGCGAAGGAGCCGGAGCTGAAGCACTACGTGAAGCTGTGCGGCATCGAAGGCCTGTTCGAGTCGAAGACGAGCGCGGACGAGGTCGACAAGAGCAAGCCCCACCCGGACATCTTCGAGGCCGCCCTGGCGCGGCTGGGCAAGCCTTCTCCGGACGTGACGGTCGTCGTGGGTGACACGCCCTATGACGCGCTCGCCGCCAACCAGTCGAGCCTGCCCACCGTGGGCGTGCTCGCTGGCGGCTTCCCCCCGGATGACCTGCGCTCCGCGGGCTGCCGCACGCTGGTGAAGGACCCGGCGGACCTGCTCGCACGCTACGAGGCGTCCCGGCGCGAGTGGCCCTGGAACGAGTCCGACGCCAGCCAGGTGGCCAAGGACGACGAGCGGCGCTGAAACCGCGCCCCCGCCCTTCCCCCTGTCTCTTATACACATCT
>NZ_JABXEP010000339.1:0-1569 GCF_013372605.1 Myxococcus sp. AM009 | reverse complement strand
CTCCGGGACGTCCACCTCCGGCCGCCCGGCCTCCGCGAACACTGCGCCCGGGACCTCCCCTTCCCTCACGCTGCCCAGGATCACCCGGTACTCCGGCGGCAGCCGCGCCAGCACCTGGAAGCGCTGGCGCATTCCGCCCGGTGGACACGTGAAGGTGGCGGACAGCTCCACGAAGGACTGGCGCGGCGCCGCGGCGTGCGCGGTCCGCGCGCAGGGCAAGCCTCCGGAAGCCAGCGGCATCGCGTCCCAGACGCTCGCGGCGATGGCGTCACGCCGCGCGTCCAGCGCGGCCCGCGTGAGGAGCGAGCCCCCGTCCGCGTCGGCCAGGAGCATGGCCAGCGTCCGCGGTGTCATCGTCAACAGCTGACGGACCTCGGGCGCTTCGGGCCCGGCGCGGTGCGCTTCAATATAAATGATGTCGGCGTCGTGCGCGGCGGCGGCGCCCGCGGCCAACAGCAGGCACGCGAGCATGGCCCGGGGGGAGACCCACGTCATGTCCCCTCCAGCCTGCCGTCACCGCCCGCCCGCGTCCACCCCGGGCGCTACTCGGAGACGAAGCGCAGCTCCACCTGCTGGCGGCCGCTCATCGGATCATGCCGCGCGCCGCAGGAGAAGCAGTGGAGTGCCTGGTCCCAATCCCAGACGACCTTCACCTCTTCGCCACAGCAGAGCATGGGCATGACTCGCAGCAGCTCATCCGGCTCTGGCTCCATGGGGCCCGGCAGCGCCTCCGGCTCCACCGCCACGAAGGTCGGCCTGGGGTTGACGGCCAACGTGCGCGCCACATGCGCCAGCTGCTCGTACCGCACGTGGTTGGCCCAGCCGCGCGCCACGGCCTCCAGGTGCCCCTGCTGGGCGGGCGTGAGAAAAGCATCCGCCTCCGCGCGGTAGCCACAGTACGGGCAGCCCCAGACGGGAACGCCCTCCACGCACTCGTGGGCATTCTCGAAGGGAAAGAAGCCCAGGAGCTTGTGCAGCACCGCGCGCGAGTCCATGGGCCCCGGACGCGTCTTGAAGGGCCGCTGACACTCCGGGCACTCGCGGCGCGTGAAGCCCACGGAGTCCCGCGGCAGCTCCACCCCCATCACCTCGGGCGCCCCGCGCCTCACGCCGACGCCGCCCGACGGCCTTGAGACACCACCGCCAGCAGGAACGCCACCATCGCGAACAACAGCAACAGGTGGACCCAGTAACCCTCGGTGGAGCCAGTGGTCAGCCCCAGCCCCCACAACACCATCAGGATGATTCCCATCGTCCAGTACACGCCGCACCTCCACGAACCACAGCCTGGCGCGGGCAAACCTAGGAACAGGCCCCCGGACGGGCAACCCGGTCCTTTTCACAGCCTCCCGTTGGGAACGGCACGTCTCGATCCGGGCATTTTTTCAGATCCGCCGGGGAATCCAGCGCACCCGAAATGGCGAATTCGTTGGCGCTCTTAAGGAGAAACACGCCGCGTGCGACCTCTGGCACGCGGGCTGCTTAGGCGCTGCTCCGTCGGCAGGTCGGTACATCCGTATGAGTACACGGGGCGCGAGCGGCATGGCGGCGCCGGGAGGGGTGGGATGA
>NZ_JABXEP010000338.1:0-1574 GCF_013372605.1 Myxococcus sp. AM009 | reverse complement strand
CCTCCCTGCCGATGACCGCCGTCGCCCCGGGGCCCTCCGGCTCCGAATCCCCCCCACCGGCCGAGGGTGAGGGGACAGCTCCTGGAGTGGGTGCGCCCTGGGCGCGCTGGGTCTGGTGGCTCGTGCTGGCCGTGCTGGCCGTGGCCGCCATCGCCGTGGGCCAGCATCCCCGCCGAGGCGTGGACTTCCGCGTCTACCTCATGGCGGCGGAGCGCTTCTGGGAGGCCTCGGACATCTACCGCCTGTCCGACGGCACCATGCCGTTCAAGTACGCGCCCGTCACCGCGCCCCTCTTCCTTCCCTTCACGCTGCTCCCCGCGCGCGCCGCCGTGGCCCTGTGGAACCTGGGCTCCATCGCCGCGCTCGCCGCCGTGGCCCGCCTCACCATGCGCGCCACGCCTTCGTCGGGGGAAGCCACGCCCTGGGCCTGGGCGCCCGCCCTGACGACGCTGGCCCTGCTGCCGTCCTTCACCTTCGAGCTGTTCTACGGCCAGGTGGACGCCGTCATCCTGCTGCTCATCCTCCTGTCCACGCTCGGCGCCGAACGCGGGCAGGTGTGGCGCCCCGGAATCGCCTTCGCCGTCGCCTTCCTGCTCAAGCCGCCCGCCGCCCTCGTCGGCCTCTTCTTCCTGTGGCGCCGTCACTGGCGCGTCATCGGCGCCACCGCGGTGGTGGGACTGCTGCTCACCCTGCCCACGCTCGCCCGCTACGGCTGGGACGGCGCGCTGGCGCAGTTCCAGCTCTGGAGCGACACGCTGGCGCGCACCACGCCGCCCTGGGCGCTCCAGGCCAACACCCAGGGCCTGCCCACCGTGCTGCTGGCGCTGGTGTACCCGCCCGACACCGTGGTGCCCCCCGGTGACATGTCGCTGGCGCAGGCCGTGGCCATGGTCCTCTTCGTCGCCGCCGTCGTGTGGGCAAGACCCGGGCCAGCGGACCTCATCGCCGTGTGTTGCCTGGGCGTCACCCTGCTGTCACCGCTGGCGTGGCGCGCGAACTACGTGCTGGCCTGGCCGTTGATCCGCGCCGCGGTGGAGAGCCGCCACCGGCCCAACCTGGTGCTGGTGGCGCTCATCGCCCTCACGGGGCTCCTGGTCTCTGACTCGGGGCTGGGCGCGGAGTGGAGCCGCCACGTCCTCCTGTGGCGCCCCTTCGCGCTCGTCTACACGGCGCTGCTGATCGCCCTGCTGTCGCAGATGCGCCGCGTGGGCGCACCGCGCGCGGTGGTGGACGCAGACGCCGTGTCACGCCTGCCACGTTGCTTTGGTGGCGGGCTCGCGCCGTGACGCTCCCGTCAAGTTGATGGAAGCAAAGTGTCACGGGCCCCGGACAGGCCCGACACATGGCGTCGCTATATGCGCGTCCAGTCATGTTCGAGACCTTCGACAGCGGCCCGGACGTCCAATCAGCGCGGCGGTTCGCGCTCTCCACTACGGCGTCCGTCGCCGTGTTCGCGCTGATGGGCATCGCCGCCATCACCGCGGCCGGCAAGGTGACGGAAGTCATCAAAGAGAAGAAGGGCACGGACGTGGTGTTCCGTCCGCCCCCTCCTCCGCCCCCACCCGTGGTCGAGG
>NZ_JABXEP010000337.1:0-1588 GCF_013372605.1 Myxococcus sp. AM009 | reverse complement strand
GGCGGAGGGGCCCGGGCTCAAGCTCCGGGGCCAGTGGTTTCGCCTCCACCACGGCCAGGGGCGGTGGTGGAGGCGAAGCCACTGGCCCCGGAGCTGGAGCCCGAGCCCCTCCGCCCGCTGCGCCGCTGGGCGTGGCTGCCCGCCGCGGGCGGCGTCGCGCTGGCCGGCGTGGGCACCGTCTTCTACCTGCAGGCGGGTGACAGGTATTCGCGGCTCGACCAGGACGGCACGCCGGACGCGCCGCTGGATGACGCGGATGGCCTCGCGTCGTCGGGCCGCCGGGCGCAGACGCTGAGCCGGGTGGCCTTTGGACTGGGCGCCGCGGGGCTCGTGGCGGGCGCGGTGATGTTCCTGCTGCCCGGTGAGCTGCCCGCGAAGGTGCAGCCCTCCGCCGCCGTGGTCCCCGGTGGGGGCATGGTGGGCCTGTCCGGGACGTTGCCTTGAATTCGAGGAGAGTCATGCGGAAGACCAGGATGCTCGGCGCCACGGGCACCGCGCTCGTGGCGGCGCTCGGCGCGGGCGCTTGCTACGACTTCGACGGCGCGCGGCAGCGCTGCAGCGACGAGGGACGCTGTGAGCCCAACGTCGCCGCCTGCACCCCCGTCCCCGGCGAGGACCTCCCCGACGACGCCTTCGCCGACACCGACTGTGACGGCGTGGACGGCCAGGCGGACGCGGGGCTCTTCATCGACCCCATGGACGGGGATGACGACGCGGGCGTGGGCACCCGGCAGGCGCCGCTGCGCACCGTGGGCCGCGCGCTGGCGTTGCTGCGCGAGCTGGACGGCGGCCCGCGCCACCTCTTCCTCGCGGGCGGCGCCTATGACGAGGCGGGCCTGGAGCTGGACGTCCCCGTCTCGCTGCATGGCGGCTATGCCGGACGCAGTGGCGGCTGGCGCCGCGCCGCGGACCGCGTGGCCCTGTTCGACGCCGGCACGCTGGGGTTGACGGTGCGGGGCCTCCAGGACGCGGGCGTGCTGATGGAGTACGTGCAGGTCAGCGCCGCCACCGCGACCGGCCCCGGTGAGCCCTCCATCGCCGTGCGTCTGGTGGACTCCTCCGGGGTGCGCCTGCGCCACGTCACCCTGGCCGCGGGCGCGGGTGGCCAGGGCGCCCCCGGCGCCGCGGGGGACGCGGGCCTGGGCGGCCCGGACGGAGGCGAAGGCGGGCACGGCGGCGTCGGCAACTCCGACACGGGCCAGGGCGGGACGCCTGCCTCCATCACCTGCCCGGATGACACCCAGCCCACGGGCGGCTGGGGGGTGATTGGCAGCAGCGGCGGCAACCCTGGACGGGATGGCGGCACGGGCGGGCCCGACGAGACGGGCGGCGCGGGCGGCGCGGGCGGTGATGCGCCGGACGCCGCGTGCTCCGGGCGTGAGTGCGTCTGCAACCCAGCCCCGGGCGGACCGGGCCAGGGCGGCGCGGAAGGCGGCTCCGGCGCACCGGGTGGCGGCGGCGCGGGCCTGGGGGTGCTGCTCGACGGGACCTGGGCCGCCGAACAGCCGGGCGAGCCCGGCGGCGGCGGCACGGCGGGCTTCGGCGGCGGCGGCGGCGGGTCTGGCGGAAGCTGCAACATCGACAACGC
>NZ_JABXEP010000336.1:0-1608 GCF_013372605.1 Myxococcus sp. AM009 | reverse complement strand
GCAGGGGCGGGCTGGGGGCGTCGTCGAAGTGCGAAAGCAGGTGTTCCCGGCGGGCGAGCGGATTCACGGCCGGGTCCTTCCGGCCAATGCCCACACCATCGATGAACAGGAGCGCGACGCGCACGGCTGGGGACTGTATCCTCGAATCCGACACGCATGGCTCTCCACGGCGACCTCTTCAGTTATCCGCTCCCTGAGTTCCTTCAATGGTTGGACAGCTCCCGCAAGACGGGGACGCTCCAGCTTTCGTGGGAGGCGGGCGAGCGCAAGCTCTTCCTGCTCTCCGGCCAGGTGGGTGCCACCGCCGCCGAAGGGCTGCGCGGACGCGTGGCGCGGCTGCTCACGCTGTCCAAGCTGGCGTCGGGGACGAAGGTGCTGGCCGGCTTCGACGAGCTGGCGCGCACCCCGGACGTGGACGCCGCGTTCGACATCCACGGCATCCAGGCGCGGTGGATTCGCGACCTGGGCCGCGAGGAGCTGTTCGCCGCGATGATGGACCTGACCATCGCCGGCCGGGGCACCTTCCACTGGACGGAGGACGCGGACCGCTCCGGCGAGGACTGGGTGCCGTCCGACATGGGCATCCGCGAGCTGCTCTTCGAGTCCCTGCGCTGGGTGGACGAGCAGTCCGACGTGGACAAGGCGCTGCCCATCGACGCGCTCAGCGTGCGCGCGCTGGCGCCGCCGAGCCCGAGCCAGCCGCTGATGCACCGAATCATCCTGGGGCTGTGCACGTCGCCGCAGAACCTGGGGCGGCTGCGCCTGTCCATGGGCGTGTCCCGCTCCTCGGTGACGCGGCGGGTACACGAGCTGCTGCGGTCGAAGCTGGTGGAGGTGGACGGGGCGCCGCAGGTGGAGGCGGATCCGGTGGCGGAGATGCTGGAGAAGGGCGCGGTGCTGATGCGCGAGGGCCAGTACGACGCCGCGGGCATCGTCTGCGCGTCCCTGCTGGCCAGCGACCCGGCGGACCGGCGCGTGCGCGAGTTCGCCCGGCTGGTGCAGCGCGAGCACGTGGCGGCGCTCTACGCGGACATGCCGCCCCTGATGGTGCCCCTCATGATTCACGACCCGCAGGGGCAGGCGCTGCTCAAGCCCGAGGAGCGGCAGATTGCCGGGCTGGTGAACGGCACCTGGGACGTGTCCACGCTGGTGCTGGCCAGTCCGGCCCGGGAGCTGGAGACGCTCAAGACGCTGGCGAAGCTGCAGCGCATGGGGCTGCTGCAGTTCGTCTCCCCGCGCTGAGCGGGGCGGAGGCTACTCCGCGTTGGGCAGGCCCACCGCGTTGAGCCGGATGAAGACCTGCATCATCACATAGAGGGAGAAGGCGGCGTCATCCACGCGCAGGTGCTGCTGCGTGGCCAGGCCCTGGAGCCGGAGCAGGTCGGCGCCGTCCACGCGGAGCAGGAAGGCCTGCTGCCCCAGGGAACCTTCGCCCGCGAAGGCCAGCGCGCGCCGGATGGCGTCCGTGCAGGCGGTGACGCAGGTGGTGTAGTCCCCCGTCATGAACGCGGCCTCGGCGGCGCGGGCGTGGTCGAACATGTCGCCCGGCGCCAGGGCGCTGGCGGGGCCCAGCAGGGTCGGTCCGGGCTGGGGCACGGGGATGGGGGC
>NZ_JABXEP010000335.1:0-1616 GCF_013372605.1 Myxococcus sp. AM009 | reverse complement strand
TAGATGTGGTCCGTCAAAAGCCCCCTCCCTCACCCAGAGGCAGGGGGCTTTTGACGGACCACATCTACGAAGGGCTTCGTTGACATCTACGAATCCATTCGTAATATGGGTCCAGGCAATCGAGTCACGGAAGGAAGCGTCATGAGCGAGACAAAGCTGCCGCGTCCCACGGATGGGGAGCTGGCCATCCTGCGGGTCCTCTGGGCGCGTGGCGACAGCACGGTGCGCGAGGTGCATGAAGCCCTCACCCGCGACGAGCCGGAGGGCACCGGGTACACGACGGTGCTGAAGCTGATGCAAATCATGACGGAGAAGGGGTTGGTGGAGCGTGACGAGTCCCAGCGCGCGCACGTGTACCGGCCCCGCGCCACGGAGCAGCGCACCCAGCGGCAGTTGGTGACGGACCTGGTGGACCGCGCCTTTGGTGGCTCTCCGGCGCGGCTGGCGATGCAGGCCCTGTCGTCGAAGAAGACGCGTCCCGAGGAGCTGGCGGAACTGCGCCGGCTGCTCGACACACTGGAAGGAGGCGAGGAATGAGCCGGCTGCTGATGGAGTCCCTGGGGTGGGCGCTGCTGCACTCGCTCTGGCAGGGCACGCTGGTGGCGCTGCTGCTGGTGGTGGCGCTCGTCACGGTGGGGCGGCGCGCGGCGCATGCGCGTTACGCGCTGGCCTGCGGGGCGCTGGTGCTGGCGCTCGCGCTGCCGGTGGCCGCCGGGTGGAAGCACTTCCACGGCGCGCCCGCGCGAGTGGCGATGGACACCTCCGTGCCGCCCGCGCGGCTCCGGGTGGATGCCGCGAATACCCACCCCGTGGAGCGCGCCGCGGCGCGTCCCGCGTGGCGCTTGCCGGCCGTCGTGACATCGCCCGCGTGGATTGACGCGGACATGGCCGAGGACGGCGCCGCGAGTGGCTTGGAGAGCATGGTGCTGACGGGCCTGGGCTCGTTCCTGGTCATGGCCGGTCTACTGCTGCAACGCGCGCTGTCCCAGGTGGAGGCACACCTGCACTGGCTGGTGCTCGCCTGGGCGGCGGGCGTGGGCCTGAGCTCGGGGCGGATGGCGGCGGAGTGGATGAAGCTGCGCCGGCTGGCGGACCGGGCCCTGCCCGCGCCCCATGCATGGCAGGAGCGGCTGGACGCCCTGTCGCGGCGCCTGGGCCTGCACCGGGCGGTGCGGCTGCTCCAGTCCTCCGACGTGGACGTGCCCGCCGCGGTGGGCTGGCTGTCGCCCGTGGTGCTCCTGCCCGTGTCCACCCTGGCGGGCCTGCCCGCTCGGCAGTTGGAGATGGTGCTGGCTCATGAGCTGGCCCACATCCGCCGTCACGACTTCGCGGTGAACCTTGCGCAGGTGCTGGTGGAGACGCTGCTCTTCTTCCACCCCGCGGTCCGCTGGATTTCCCATGTCATCCGCGTCGAGCGGGAGCACTGCTGCGACGACGTCGCGGTGGCCGCCAGCGGCAACTCCGTCTCCTACGCCCGGGCGCTGACGGCGCTCGAGACGCTCCGCGTGCTGCCGGGAACGCCGAGCCCCGCCATGTCCGCGCTGGGCGGCTCGTTGCCGGAGCGCGTGCGGCGGCTCATCACCCTGCCCACGTCGCGCTGTGCCTCGCGCTGGGCG
>NZ_JABXEP010000334.1:0-1619 GCF_013372605.1 Myxococcus sp. AM009 | reverse complement strand
CACATCGCGTCCACCTCTATCGGGTCCCCCAGCGACGTCCCCGTCCCGTGCGCCTCCACGTAGCTCACCTCCCCCGCTCTCACCCCTCCGTTCTCCAGCGCCTGCCGAATCACCGCCTGCTGCGCCATCCCGTTCGGCACCGTCAAGCCGCTGCTCGGCCCGTCGTGGTTCACCGCCGTCCCTCGAATCACCGCCAGCACTTCGTTCCCGTCCGCCACCGCGTCCGACAGCCGCTTCAGCACCAGCACCCCGCAGCCCTCGCCGCGGGCGAACCCGTCCGCCGAGGCGTCGAACGTCTTGCACCGGCCCTCGGGCGAGAGCATGTGCGCCTTGCAGATGGACAGCGTGGCCTCGGGCGTGAGGATGAGGTTCACGCCACCCGACAGCGCCAGGGTGGACTCACCGCTGCGCAGGCTCTGGCAGGCCAGGTGCAGCGCGACGAGCGACGACGAGCACGCCGTGTCCACCGCCATGCTCGGCCCATGCAACCCCAGCGCGAACGACAGTCGGCCTGGCGCCACGTTCAGCGACGTGCCCGACGCGAAGTACGCATCCACCGCCGAGGGGTCCTGGTTGAGGATGACGCGCGAGTAGTCCGACGCGGTGATCCCCACGAAGACCCCCGTGTTCGTGTCCCGCAGCGAGTCCGGGTTGATGCCCGAGCGCTCCAGCGCCTCCCAGCCGACCTCCAGCAGCAGCCGCTGCTGCGGGTCCATGCTCTCGGCCTCGCGTGGGGAGATGCCGAAGAACTGCGGCTCGAAGCCCGCCACGTCGCGCAGGAAGCCTCCCTTGCGCATGTACACCTTCCCCGGCGCCTCCGGGTCCACGTCGAACAGCGCGTCCACGTCCCAGCGGTCCGCCGGCACCTCCGTCGTGGCGTCCACGCCGTCGCGCAGCAGGCGCCAGTACGCCTCGGGCGTGTCCGCGTCCCCAGGGAAGCGGCAGGCCATGCCGATGATGGCGATGGGCTCGTCCGCGCGCGCGACGCGCTCCGCCGCGGGCGCCTCGGTCCGAGGCGTCCGCTCCGCCACCAGGCCCACCAGGTACTCCGTGAGGGCCTGGACGTTCGGGTAGTTGAAGACCAACGTCGCCGACAGCGGCTGGCCCACCACGCGCTGGAGCCGCTCCCTCAGCTCCACCGCCATCAGCGAGTCCATGCCCAGGTCCGCGAAGCCGCGCCCCGGCGGGAGGTGCAGCTTGGGGTCCAACCCGAGCACCCCCGCCACCTGCTGGCGCACCGCGGACTCCAGCGCGTCGCGCCCCAGCACGGGCGCGGCGCTCGCCGCCGGAGTCCCGGTGGGCGCAACGGCCTCCGCGTCCATCGCCTCCAGGAACGGCCGACGACCGCGCGCCTCGTAGATGGGCTTGAAGCGCTCCCACCTCACGCGCGCCACCGTGGCCTGCGTGACGTCCGCGCCGAGCAGCCGCTCGAACCAGGCGACGCCCTCCCCCACCTCCAGGGAGTCCACGCCCATGTTCGCGAGCCACCGCTGCGCGTCGGGCGAGGCCCCTCGCGCGGCGCGGGCGCTGCTGCAGGCCGCGCGGCTGGCGGCGCCGGAGGAGCGCCCCCCGCTGCTGCTGGAGGCCGCGGGCCTCTGGGAGAAGGCGGGCGAGCACGG
>NZ_JABXEP010000333.1:0-1641 GCF_013372605.1 Myxococcus sp. AM009 | reverse complement strand
CACCCCACCGCCACGACCGCCGCCGCAACGACAAACAGCTTCATCAACGTCGACTTCATGTGAGTTCTCCCATCTCTGGTTTGACTGGTCGCATCGCACGCCGCCGTCAAACACAGGCAGCCCCCCCCCATGCGATGATTGAGATTGTCGCGAGGCCGCGGCGCCCGGGCGAGTTAAGCCGGATTAAATCGCGCTAAACCGTCACGAAGACAAAACCCTCGGCGGTCTCCAGCCGGTAGCCAGGCGGCTCGAACACGATGCGGGCCTCCATTCCCTCCAGCAGGCCCCGCGCGTGGCTGACGTGGACGCGCAGCGCGTTGTCGTGGAGCCGCGGGTCGTAGTCCGCGTCCCACATCGCCCGGACGCAGTCCTCTTTCGACACGGCGCGGCCCGGCTGACTTGCCAGCGCATACAGCAGCCTGCGCGGAAGCACCCGCCGCGCCAGGGACACGGTCCGCCCCGCCCCCCGGAGCTCGTGGCGCCGCGCATCCAGCACCACCACGCCAGCCGCTCCGGAGGGCCCGCCGTCGTCCACGGGCGCGCTGGCGCGGAGCGCCGCCCGGTCCGTGAAGACGTGGCTCGCCAGCGTGGGGACCACCTCCGGGTCCACCCCACCCTCCGCGGCGCTCCGGCTGGCGGACGCCAGCGCGTCGCGAGCCTCCACCTCACGCCCGTGCAGCCGGTGGAGACACGCGCGCGCCAGGTGGCCCAGCGCGCGCTCCAGCGCGAAGTCCGTCCCCTCCACCAGCGACTCCATCGACACGAGCAGGCCCAGCGCCAGCACCTCGTCGCCGCGCCGCGCGGCCTCCAGGGCCACCAGCGCCCGCTGCCGGGCCGCGACCCCTGGCCGCACCTCGCGCGGCTCCACCCGGGTGGGCCACGACTCCACCGTCAGCACATCCATGCGCCGGGCCGACGCCACGGCCCGCGACATGCCCAGCACCCGCAGGCGGCGAATGTCTCCCTCCAGCACCTCCAGCAGCGCCCTGGCCTCGGCGCACCGGCCCAGCTCCAGCAACACGCGGCCCGCGCCAGCCCGGCACAGCAGGGCGATGAACAGGTAGCCCCCCCGCTCCGCGCGGGCCTCCACCTTGCGCAGCGCCACGAGCGCGTCCCGGCGATGCCCCCGCTCCGCCAGCACCCACGCGGCGATGCAATCCAGCTCCAGCGCCAGCCTGGGAGCGCCCAGTTCCTCCATGCGTGCCCAGGCCTCCGTGAGCGCCGACTCGGCCTCGGCGAAGCGGCCCAGCCGGCTGAAGATGCCCGCGGACATGGCCGTCACCAGCGCCCCCCGCGAGTCGGCGCGCGCGTCCTCCAGCAGGACGATGCCGCGCTCCACCGGCTCGGCCAGCTCGCTGTCCCGCCCGTCGAGCCAGAGCATCAACGCGCGTGAGTAGGCGCACCATCCCCGCGCCCGCCGGTCGTCCGAGGCCGCGGCGGCGCCGTCCAACAGCTCCAGCGCCTCGTCGATGCGGCCCTGGAAGTAGCGCAACGACGCCCACGCCAGCAATTGCTGGAAGAACACCTCCGCGCCGCCGGGGGCGGGCATGGCCTCCAACGTCCGCTCACACGCGTCCAGCTCCAGGGCGAAGAGGGCCGCCCGCACCAGCACCGCGCCCACCCCCTCGCGCAGGCCCGCGT
>NZ_JABXEP010000332.1:0-1760 GCF_013372605.1 Myxococcus sp. AM009 | reverse complement strand
TTCCTGTTCGGGCGCGGCGGGAGGCGGGGTGGCCGCGGCGGCCTGCTGGGGCGCGGCGGCCTGCTGGGGCGCGGCGGCCTGCTCGGGCGCGGCGGCCTGCTTCGGTGCCGCGGAATGCTCGGGCGCCACTGCGTGCTCCGGCGCCACGCCCCGCTGCGGCGTGAGGGACGGCGGCACGAGCGCGGGGGCCTTCGCGGCGCGGATGACGACGGCGGCGGCGCCCGCGAGCAGCAGCACGGCGAAGCTCACGGCGCCCACCAGGGGCAGGTGCTTGCGCAGCGGGCTCCGGACGCCCGCGGCGCGCAGCTCCTGCGAGGTCAGCTCGGTGTTCAGCTCCGGAGGCACCGGCACCGGCGTGGTGGGACGGCGCGAGTCCGCTTCCGCCGCGGCGGACTTCTCGAAGCCGGGCGCGAGCGCGCTGGGGTTGGAGCGCGTGGAGGCCCGCAGGGTGCGGCGCAGCTTGTGGAGCTGCTGCCGCAGCGCGTCCGCGGAGTTGGGGCGCGTCTCCGGGTCCTTGGTGAGCATCTGCAAGATGAAGGCGTCCAGCGCGGGCGGCAAATCGGAGACGAACTCCGACGGGCGAGGCGGCCGCGCCTCCACGTGTTTCATCAGCAGGTCCACCGGCGAGCTGCCCACGAAGGGCAGGCGGCCGGTGACGATTTCGAAGGTGACGACACCCAGGGCGTAGAGGTCCGTCATCGGACCCACTTCCTGGCCGCGCGCCTGCTCCGGCGCCATGTACTCCGGCGTGCCCACCACCATGTCCGTGCGCGTCTGCGCGGTGCGGCCGGTGGGGCCCTGGCCTCGCTTGGCGAGCCCGAAGTCCAGCACCTTCACGTAGCGCGAGCCGTCCGGCTGCTGCACCAGGAAGATGTTGCTCGGCTTGAGGTCGCGGTGCACCACGCCCGCGCCGTGCGCGGCGGCCAGCGCGGCCAGCACCTCGTCGAGCAGCGCCAGCGCCTCCTGCACCGGCAGCCGGTTCTTCTCCGTCAGCACCGCGTCGAGCGCCTGGCCCTCCAGGTACTCCATGACGATGTACTGCCGGCCGTCCGGCACCTGGCCGAAGCCGAAGATGTCGATGATGCCCCGGTGACGGATGGCGTTGACGGCGCGGGCCTCCGCCAGCAGCCGCTCCACCTGCTCGGTGGAGTGGGCCAGCTCCGGACGCAGCACCTTCACCGCCACGCGCTTGCCGATGAGCGGTTGGATGCCTTCGTACACCAGCCCCATGCCGCCCACGCCGATGCGCGAGCGCAGCTCGTACTCGCCCAGCTTCAAGCCGATGAGCGGATCCCTCTGCACGGCCGCGGGCGGGGGAGGCTCCGGGGCCTGCACCACCACGTTCGGCTCCTCCATGCGGGGGGGCACGTCGAACGACGACAGCACCACCGTCCCATCGCGTGGGCACACGGTGGTGTCGGCGGGTACGGCCAGGCCGCAGGTATCGCAGATCAACTCGGAAGCCATCTCAAACCGGGAAGCAGCGTAGCAGGAGGACCCGGGTGGGGCGATGTGCTCTGGTCTAGAGCGCCTGGCCGGCGGTCAGGCGCAGCACGCAAGCGCCCACCGGACAGGCCCCCCAACGTCGGACAGCGGACGCTACGGGTTGGGGCTGACGCAGTCGACCTCCGGCAGTTGCTCGCCCGCGCTTCCCTCAAGCCCGGGGCCGGAGCCGCCCGGACCGCCTGGACCGACCTGGAAGGTGACGCCGCCATCCGTGTAGCGGACCGTCGCGCCCGGGCCGCACCACACGCCCACGG
>NZ_JABXEP010000331.1:0-1765 GCF_013372605.1 Myxococcus sp. AM009 | reverse complement strand
GGTGGGAGCTGTTCGGCTCGGTGGTGGTGGGCCTGGTGCTGGCCGTGGGCATGCTCATCTACATGCGCGGCGTGAAGCAGGAGCTGCCGCTGTTCCTGGTGGGCCTGTGCTTCGCGGCGGCCGAAGGGGGCTCGCGCCTGCACCTGTCCCCGCTGCTGGTGTCGCTGGCGGCGGGGGCGCTCATCGCGAACCTGGACGAGCGCGCGGGCGAGCGCATCCACAACGCCATCCAGCAGGCGGGGCTGCCCGTGTTCGCGCTCTTCTTCGCCGCGGCGGGCGCCGGGCTGAAGCTGGACACCCTGCTGACGGTGGGTCCGGCGGCGCTGCTGCTGGTGGGGTTGCGCGGCGTGGCCATCTGGTTCTCCTGCCGCCGCTTCGCCCCGGCGGACGACCCCCGGCTCAAGCGCTACCTGTGGATGGGGCTCATTTCGCAGGCCGGCGTGACGTTTGGCCTGGCGGCCCTGGTGTCCAGGACGTTTCCGTCCTTTGGCCCCCAGGTGGAGGTGCTCATCGTCGCCATGATCACCGCCCACGAACTGGTGGGGCCGGTCCTCACCCGGCGCGCCCTGGCGGCCTCCGGGGAGATCCGCGCGGACGACGCACAGGGAACGGCATAGGCTGTCAGGCATCCACACCTTCAGCAGCAGCCACGGGAGGCACGGAGGACATCATGGCCGCACCCATCCTCGAGGTGGACATGGAGCACCCCTCACCCCGCCACATCCAACGCGCGGTGGAGGTGCTGGAGCGCGGCGGCCTGCTGGCCTACCCGACGGACACCTACTTCGGGCTCGGCTGTGACTTGAGCTCCAAGAAGGGCATCGAGCGGCTGTATCAGCTCAAGGGACGCGACAAGAAGAAGCCCCTGTCCTTCCTCTGTCCGGACCTGTCGGACGTGGCCCGCTATGCGCATGTGAGCAACTTCGCCTACCGGACCATGAAGGGCCTCACTCCGGGTGCGTTCACCTTCATCCTGGAAGCGACGCGCCTGGTGCCGGACCTGATGATGTCCAAGCAGAAGCAGGTGGGCATCCGGGTGCCTGACGCGGCGCTCGTCCGGGAGCTGGCCCGGGCCCTGGGCCGCCCCCTGGTGACGACCTCCGCGACCGACACGGAGGGTGAGCCCCTCACGGACGCCAGGGACATCAAAGACGCACTGGGCCATGGCCTGGACCTCATCCTTGACGGGGGTGTGACGCTCAATGAACCGTCGACCGTGATTTCACTCATCGGCGATTCACTTGAGATCCTCCGGCAAGGGAAGGGTAGGCTGGAGGACTAGAACCCGAGAATAGGGGGATTTCTTGGCACAGGGGGGAACACGGCCGAGCTCCGTGGATGCACCGGAGCAGGTCCCAGGGCTGCTGAAGTTGTTGCTGTTGCTCCTATTCCGGCCGGTGGACCTGCACTTCCGGCTGCGAGCCGCGGGCATCCGCGTTCCAGGGGCCCGGCTGGGGACGTTGTGTAGCGAGCAAGCGGAGGGCGGAGACCGGGCCACGGCCGTCTATGTCCGGCGCATGCTGCTGCTGCTGCTCGTCACCGCGCCGATGGTGACGCAGGTGCTGGGCCTCGCGCTGCTGATGGCGGGCCTGCCGCTGGAGCGAGGCTGGGTGCTGTCGGCGCTGTGCTGCTCGGCGGTGGGGCTGGTGGTGGCGCAGGTGCTGGGGCTGGCCGCGGGCGTTTTGCTGGGCTCGCTGTCCAGCCTGGCCACGCTGCTGGGGCTGCACGCGACGGCCGCGGATGCCTTCGGGCCGGAGCTGGGTGG
>NZ_JABXEP010000330.1:0-1939 GCF_013372605.1 Myxococcus sp. AM009 | reverse complement strand
CCTCCAGGCGGCGCGCACGCTGACGCTCATCCAGGACGCGCACATCGTGTCGCTCTACGATTTGGGCATGCGCGACGGGCGGCCTTTCCTCATCATGGAGTACCTGGAGGGACAGAGCCTGTCCGCCGTGGTGGTGGCGATGGTGGCCGGGGTGGGCGCGGGCGTCGCCGTGCATGCGTGGCGCTACTTCCCCCCGGGCCACGAGCGCGACTTCTTCTGGCCGCTGTGG
This sequence comes from Myxococcus sp. AM009, assembly GCF_013372605.1. Classification (NCBI taxonomy): domain Bacteria; kingdom Pseudomonadati; phylum Myxococcota; class Myxococcia; order Myxococcales; family Myxococcaceae; genus Myxococcus; species Myxococcus sp. AM009. Next base: position 1,710 of record NZ_JABXEP010000330.1, on the reverse strand, counting down.
CTGACGCTGGCGTGCGGGCTGGGCGCGGTGGCGGTCGTCGGCGACGTCTTCAACCTCTACGTCGCCTTCGAGGTGACGTCGATTGCCGCCGTGGGCCTGGTGGCCCTGGGCCACGGCGCGGTGGCGCGCGTGGCCGCGGAGCGCTACGTGCTGGTGGCCCTGGGCGGCTCGCTGGTTTACCTGCTGGCGGTGGCGCTGCTGTACGCGGAGTATGGCGTGCTGGACATGGCGGAGCTCGCCGCGCGGGTGCGGCCCTCGCCGACCACGGGGCTGGCGCTGGCCCTGGCCATGGCGGGCCTGTCCGCGAAGGCGGCGCTGCTGCCGCTGCACGGGTGGCTGCCGCCCGCGCACGCCAGCGCCCCGGCGCCCGCCAGCGCGCTGCTGTCCGCGCTGGTGGTGAAGGCGGCGATCTACGCGCAGCTGCGGCTGGGCTTCACCGTGTTCGCCGGGGCGCGGACGCCCGCGCTGGACGCGGCGCTGGGGGCGCTGGGGGTGGGCGCCATCGTCTGGGGCTCGCTGCTGGCGCTGCGGCAGCGGCGGCTCAAGGGCGTGGTGGCGTACTCCACGGTGGGGCAGCTGGGCTACCCGTTCCTCGCCTTCCCAATGGCGGGCACCGCGGGGGCGAGCGCGGCCCTGGCGGGGGCCGTCTACTTCCTGCTCGCGCACGCGTGCGCCAAGGCGGCGCTCTTCCTGGCGGCGGGCAACGTGCAGCGCGCACTGGGGCATGACCGGGTGGAGGAGCTGCGGGGCGCGGGCGCGGCGCTGCCCATGACGTTCCTGGCCTTCGCGCTGGCCAGCCTGAGCCTGATGGGGCTGCCGCCCAGCGGCGGCTTCGTGGCCAAGTGGCTGCTGCTGCGCGGCGCGCTGGAGGCGGAGGCCTGGGCGCTGGCGGTGGTCATCGTCGGCGGCGGGCTGCTGGCGGCGGGCTACCTGCTGCGGGTGCTGGCGCTCGCGATGGCCGTGCCCTCCGGGCCTCCGCCGACGGTGGCGCGGGTGCCGCGCACCCTGGAGGCGGTGGCGCTGGCGCTGGCGCTGGCGGCGGTGGCGCTGGGGCTGGTGTCGTCCGCGCCGCTGGCGCTGCTGGAGGTGGGGGCGCCAGAGCCACTGGGGACGCTCGGGCGGAGGAGGCCATGAGCGCGTGGAACACCTGGCTGCCGGTACTGGTGCTGGGCACGTCGTTGGTGACGGGCGCGGTCATCTTCTCCATGCCCGAGTCGTGGCGCCGCGCGCGCACGGCGCTCAACGTGAGCGGGGCCACGCTGAAGGCGGGCCTGGTGGCGGACATGGTGTGGGGCGTCTTCCATGGCCAGCGCTACGAGACGCGGCTGGGGCTGGGCCTGGGGCCAGGGCTGGAGCTGGTGCTGAGCAGCGACTCGCTGAGCATGCTCTTCGCCACGCTGTCGTCGCTGCTGTGGCTCGTCACGACGCTGTACGCGGTGGGCTACCTGGAGGGCTCGCACCACCTGCGGCGCTTCTTCGGCTTCTTCAGCCTGTGCGTCACCGCGACCATGGGCATCTCCTTCGCGGGCAACCCCATCACCTTCCTCCTCTTCTACGAACTGCTGACGGTGAGCACCTACCCGCTGGTGGTGCACGCGGGCACGGACGAGGCGTTGCGCGCCGGGCGCATCTACCTGCGCTACACGCTGACGGGCGGGGCGGTGCTCTTCCTGGCGGTGGCCTGGCTGTACGCGCTGGCGGGGCCGGTGG
>NZ_JABXEP010000032.1:0-63253 GCF_013372605.1 Myxococcus sp. AM009 | reverse complement strand
GGGCTGTCCACGGCGGTCGGCACTCCCGCCCCGGGAGGCCTGTCCAGGTGGGTGGCGTGCCCGGTCGGACGGACCGCGGAGCGGGAGGGGCGTTCAGAGGGCTTGGGGCCCGATGGCGACGACGGCGCTGGCGCACGGGCCGTGGGCCGGTTCCCCACCCGGATGGGCTCGGTGGGGAGCGTGTCGTCATCACCGGGGCCCGCCGTCAGGGTGGACGTGTCCGTCGAGATTTCCTGCGCGACGGCGGTGCGCTGCGACGCCGCGCCAGGTGGCGTCACCCGCGCCAGCAACTGGGCGCACTTGCGGCAGCCTTCCGCATGTCTGCGCAATGGATTGGACTCCGAAGCATGAAGCTGTCCAGCGGCGAGCGCACGCGCGGTGATTTCATCAAAGCAGGACACGGAGGCAGCGTTCTCCCACGCCCCGTGTCCCCGAGAAAGGGGGGCTTTACAGTCCAAACTGCCCTTTCCTGGACTCTCTGCTTCACGCCGGGGGCCGCGCGTGCTGCCATGCGGTACGTCCGCCTGCGTCATCCTGGAGTCCCAACGTGTCCCACACTCCGCCCTCGCTCGAGCTCTCCCAGCCTCCGCTGCTCGCCAAGGAGCTGCTGCGCGCCGCCGTGGCACGCCGGCCCTCGCGGCCCGGAGAGGTGCCCCGCCTGGAGGTGCGGGTGAAAGGCTTCACCCCGGACGCCAGTCAACTGGCCCGCTACCGGGAGGTGTGTGGGTTTCCCGAGGAGGACTACCTGCCGCTGCCGTTCCCTCAGGTGCTCGCGACGTCGCTGCACCTCACGCTGCTCAACCACCCGGCGTTCCCCTACCGGCTGCTGGGCATGGTGCACGTGCGCAATCGCATCCAACAGCAGCGCCGCCTGCACGCGGGGGCCCGGCTCTCCGTGCATGCCTGGGTCGAAGGCCAGCGGGAGGCGCGGCAGGGGCGCGAGCTGGACTTGCACACCGTGGTGGAGTCGGACGGCGCGCAGGTGTGGAGCGCCGTCACCACCATGCTCCGCCGCCTGCCTGGCATGGGGGAGCGGCCCCGTGAGGCGGGGCGCCCTCCCTCCTCTGACGAGGCGCAAGTCTTCGCCGACAGCCGTCCGGCCAGTTGGTCCGTCCCGGAGAACGCGGGCCGCCGTTACGCCCGGGCCTCGGGCGACTACAACCCCATCCATCTGTATGGCATCACGGCGCGCCCCTTCGGCTTTCCCCGCGCCATCGTCCATGGGATGTGGACCGTGGGCCGCTGCGTGGCGGAGATGGGTGAAGCCGCCGAGGCCCCCGCGCTCACGCTGTCCTCGGAGTTCCGCCGTCCGCTCCTGCTGCCCTCCCGGGTCATCTTTCAGACGGCGCCGCAGCCAGAGGGCATCGTCGCCTACCGGGTGATGGCGGAGGACGGGCAGCCCCACTTGCTGGGCCGCCTGTCACCGGGCGCGGCACTGACGGCGCGGTGACGATGCGCCTGCCGGGAGCGCGAGGACGTCACCGCGGCACGAGCACCACGTCATCCAGGTACAGCACCGGCTGGTCCGTGCCGGAGTCGTCCTGGAAGTAGAGGTCCCGCAGCGTGCCCGTGGTGGCCCCGATGTTGGAGAGGGGAACCGTCACCTGCTGCCAGCCCCCCGGAGCGATGGGCGCCCCCAGCGCGGTGTCCAGGCGGGTGGTGCCAAGCATCTGCGTGCCATCGTGGAGCACCAGCCGCACCGCCTGGCCTCCCACGCTGCCGCCGTGGACCCAGAAGCGGATGGACTGGTACTGCGCCAGGTCCAGCCCATGGTGGTGGAAGAGCAGGCCATTCCACGTGTCCGGCTCGAAGCGGATGGCGGCCGAGCCCGCATGGACCACCCCCGTCTCGTCGAGCGAGTGGTCCGCCCAGCTCCAGTTGGCGAAGCCGTTCTGCAGCGCGTCGGTGTAGACGAACAGGCCCGCCGTCAGGTCGGGTTCGGTGCGTCCCTCCGTCAGGGCCAGTCCTTCGGCCAGCGTCACGGTGCGCACGCCGTGCGTCTGCACGTAGTCGAGGATGTCCGCGAAGTGGGACGTCATGTACTCGGTGTCACGGGTCGGCGTGCCGTTGACGAACTCGTGGAAGACGAGGATGAGCCAGCTCTTCTCCGCGATGGCCTGGTCCACCCAGCCCTGGACGGTGCTGACCGGAACGGTGCGGGCCACGTCGTTGGCGCGCAGCTCGTAGACGACGGTGTCGCGGAAGTTGCGGCCCGCGTTCACCGTGCGGCTGCTGGCGTAGTGCTGGCGGATGACGTCGAGCACCGGGCCGTTCTGCAGGCCATACGGCACCACGAGGTTGGGGACGGCGGGCAGACCCAGCGCGCTCTCCAGCCAGGCACGTGAGTCCTGCAGTTCGGCAAAGAGCTGGGTCGGGGACAGTGACGTCAGGTCCGGGTGGGTCAGCGTGTGGCTGGCGATGTCATTGCCCTCGGAGACGAGCGTCTGGGCTTGCGCCAGCGACATGTAGCCGCCCCAGCCTTCGTGGATGGCCAGGGTGACGAGACCGTAGGTGGCGGGGATGTTCCGCGCGTTGAGCTCGGGGCGGGCCAGCGAGAACTGCGTGGCCCAGCCGTCGTCCAGGGTGATGGTGACCATCCCCTCGGTGAAGGGCGTCGCGGCGAAGGCGGGCACCGTCAGCGACAGGAGGAGCAGCGTGACGAACCTTCGAAACACCCCGTGCGGTCTGGACATGGTTTCCCCCACCACAGCGAGTCAGCCTCGCGCGGCATGATGAATCCGATACCAGACGGAGCTGACGTCAGGCAACCAGCCGGGCCCCTGGGCAAAAAGGGATTCGAATAGCGGTGCCCCGTGTTCGTCCGAGCCACGGTATGCCCTTGGAAAAGGAACTCGCTGCATGAAGAAAGTCGCCGCGCTCGCATGTCTGTTGGCCTTGTTGGGGGCGATTCCCTCTCAGGCCGCCGAGCTGAAGGACGTATTCGGCCGTGAGGTCCCCATCGGCAAGGGGCGGCCCACCCTGGTGCTGTACGCCAACCGGGGCTCTCGGGATGAGCTGCGCCAGCACGCCTACTCGTTCATCTATGACCTGCGCGCGGAGCGGCCCATCGTCCTGATTCACGTGGACCTGCGGGACGTCCCCGGCCTCTTCAAGGGCATGGCGCGGGGCGAAATCAAGAAGAGCCACCGCGAGTCCATCGAGCACATGCGGAACATCTTCCGCCAGCACGGCGAGGCGCCGCCTCCCGAGCTGGAGTCGTCGCTCTTCATGGTGGCGGACGGCAAGGGCGAGCCGCACCAGGCCATGGGGCTGAAGAAGGGGTTCGGTCAGGCCGTCGCCAAGGTGCTGAGCCCGTCGGGGCGGGAGCTGGCGCGGGGCCCTTTCCCTGAGAGCGCCCGCAAGCTTGGCCAGTCGATGGCCACGGCCTCGCAGAGCCTTTCGACGCTCCGAGTCGTGGACATGTCCCGCTGAGGCCTTGGGGCCTCGCTCAGCCGCCGGGCGCTTGGGGCTCGGTGGGTGGCCGTGTAATCCACGCGGCGATGAAGACGTCCAGCTCGCCGCGCAGGACGTCCTTCACGCGGGGAGTGCCGGCGCCGGTGCGCGGGTCCTCCACCCGGGCGCCCCGTCCCAGGTAGTAGCGCCGCGCCTCGTCCGTGTTGCTGCCCTGGCCGTAGACGACACGCGCGGCGATGTCCTTCAGCTCGTCAAGCTCCGTGGCGCCCGTGAGCGTGAGCACGCGTCCGGAGGACTCGTCCTTCACCGTCACCTCGGTGCGGACGCGCTGGAGGTAGGCGCCCTCGTGGCTCTTCATGGGCCGGCCCTGGACCTCCAGGTACGCCAGCTCCTCCTCGGAGAGCGAGCCGCCGCGGTGGACGCGCACGTAGGCCCGCTGGCGCTTCTCGTCCTCCAGCCGCCGGTGCATGCCCGCCTCGCCCGCGAGGAAGCCATAGGCGCCCGGGCCGGCGATGCGCACGACGACGCGCGAGGGCTCCTCCGCCTCGGCGATCGCGACCGCTTCGTAGCCGCGCCGCTGGGCCCAGCCCAGGTACATGGAGGCCAGCTCCTGCACCCAGGTCGCCTGGGCCTCCGCAGAGTCACTGGCGCAGATGTCCACCAGCGCCTCGGTGTCCTGGGTGGTGGCCCCGGAGGCGTGCAGGGCCTCCGCCATCTGGACCTCGCGCGCCACGTCCTCCACCTGCCGCGCCGCGGAGCCGAGCTGCACCTCGTTCTTCGCCTCCCGCACCAGCCGCCGGGCGAACAGGCCCGCGGCCTCCAGCCGCTCCAGTTCGTTGAGCTGCGCCTCCACGGTGCGGAAGGCGCGGATGACCTCGGCGGCACGCGTGGGGTCGTCCCAGAGGTTGGGCGCCTGCGTCTCCGCCAGCAGCTCCGCGCGGCGCTGCTCCAGCTGCGGCCGGCCGGCGGAGTCCGCCAGGGTGCGCGCCTTGCCCACCAGGCGGTCCATCTCGAACAGGAGCGACTTGCGGTCCAGCCGCCGCTTCACCGGTGCCGCCCGGGCGGACGGCAGCAGCAGCTGCGCGGTGGGGGAGGGCGGCGGCGCGGCGGGCTCCGCCACGGCGGTGACGCGGCCGCCCAGGCGGGCCTCGACGCGGACGGGGGTGCCTGGAGGCAGCGGCCTGCGCGCAATCTCCACGGCCAGCGCGGCGGTGAGCGTCTTCTCGATTTCACGCTGCAGGTAGCGCGCGCCGAACTGGGGCGAGTAACCCCGCTCCACGAGCAGGTCCACCACCGCGGGCGTCACCTCCACGTCCAGGGCGCGCGCGCGGATGCCCTCTCGCTCCAGCACGCGGCCGACCTCGCGCTGCGCAATCTTCCGGATGTCCACCTTGGACAGGGGACGGAAGTGGCAGATGGCGTCGAACCGGTTGAGGAACTCCGGACGGAAGGCCTCTCCAATGCGTCGGTCCACCTCGGGGACCATCTCCTCCGTGCGGCGCGTGCCCGTGAAGCCCATGCCGGACTCGCGGTACACCTCCGCGCCCACATTGGACGTGGCGACGATGAGCGTGTTGTTGCACGACACCGTCTCGCCGGCCCCGTTGACGAAGGTGCCCTCGTCGAAGAGCTGGAGGAAGCGGTCGTGGACGCTGCGCGCCGCCTTCTCGAACTCGTCGAGCAGCAGCACGGTGAACACCTTGCCGTCCAGCAGCGCGCTCAGCTCTCCCCGCCGCGTCTCCAGCGCCGGGGCCCAGGTGGCGCCGAAGGGGACGCTCTCGTCACCGTCGTTGGGGTAGTCCGCCATGTTGAGGCGCACCAGCCTGTCCGCGGAGCCGAACAGGTACTCCGCCAGCAGCTTGGCCAGCTGCGTCTTGCCCACGCCCGTGGGGCCGGCGAAGAGGAACACGCCCAGGGGACGGCGCGGGTCATTGAGGCCGGCCTTGAGCAGCGCCACCGAGCGCAGCACCGCGCCCACCGCGTCCGTCTGTCCGAGCAGCCGTTCGCCGAAGAAGCGCTCGGTCTCCTCCAGGTCCAAGGGCATCGCGTCGTCGACGACGAAGCGAGGCAGCCGCGTGGCCGCGCAGAAGCGGGTGAGCACGTCTTCGGGACCTACGTGGTCCTTGGCCGCGCTCGCCGCCTCCGCCGCGGTCTCCTTCAGCAGCTCGATGGCCTTGCGCGGCATGCGCTGCGCGAGCAGGAACTTGGACGACAGGCGCAGCGCCAGGTCGCACGCCGCCGGGTCGATGGGCAGCCGCAGCTCGCGCTCCAGCTCCTCCGCCACGCGGCCCAGCACCCAGCGGGCCTTCTCCGTGGGCGGCTCATGCAGGGGCAGCAGGTGGAGCCGCTCGGCCAGCGCCTCGTCGGAGCGAAGCAGCTCCTGCACGCGCTTGGGCTCTGTCTCGAAGATGAAGCGCAGGCCACCGGTGCGCAGCCCGCGCACGGCGACGGGCGCCAGGGGGCCGCCGAGGGCCGCGGGCAGGTCCCGGATGTAGACGATGGGGCGGGGGTGCCGGGAGAGGTAGGCCAGCAGCTCCTCGAAGCTCTCCGCCGCCTGACGCTGGGTGCTGCGCGCCAGGATGTTGGCGACGGACACCTCCACCACGCGTGCGTTCGCCAGCTCGGCGTCCACGCGGCCTTCGGCGATGCGCCGGGCCACCTCCTGCACCAGGGCGCTCTTGCCCACGCCGGGCTCACCGGCCAGCAGGGGGTGCTTGCCTCCCCGCGTGAGCAGGCCCAGCACCTCTGTCACCGCGGCGTCCACGCCGTGTGCGGCCGGTAGCTTTCCCTCCCGCGCCAGCGCGGTGAGGTCGCGGTCGATGAGCCGCTCCTGGTCCTCGCTTTTCCTCGTCGCCATGCCTTGTCTGCCGCCCCCTCGCCGGGAGCGCACTCTAACCCCCTTGAACCGCGAGGGTGAGCGCGCAATCCCGGTCAAATGCAGTCCACGGGCAGGAGGCCGGCTGCGACCGCCTCGCAGAAAAACCGCCAGCAGCGACCTCCCGCCTGCTGGCGCGCGGGACGGCTGTCGGGGTGGGAGCCGCCTCTGGCGGACTCCCGGACCTCCTGAGCGCCTCCACCGCCGGGGCGGAAACACTCAGGAGGCGGAAGCCACCTCGGGTGGCTCCCCTTTCCCCCACGGCCTTACTCCTCCAGCTCCACATGCCAGTAGGCGACGTCCCTGAGGAACTTCGACCAGGACATGGGCATGCCCTTCTCGAACATGAACGTCAGGTGCATCGCCGGGGGCAGCTTCTTCGGCTTCGCGGGCGTGATGCGCAAGGCCATGCGGGCCTGCTCCGGCGTCCGGTTGCCCTTCTTCTGATTGCAGGGCACGCACGCGATGACGATGTTCTCCCAGCTCGTCTTGCCGCCCTGTGCGCGCGGCAGGACGTGGTCATACGTGGCTTCGGGCCGCGACACCTTGATGCCGCAGTACTGACAGCGGCAGTTGTCCCGCAGGTAGACGTTCTCCCGGCTGAACTTCACGCCCTTGGGCCGCCGGCGCAGGCCGCGGATGAAGCGGATGACGGAGGGCATGCGAATCTCCACCGTCACCGAGCGCACGACGCGGTCCTCGTACTCCTCGACCACCTCGACCTTGCCCTGGAAGATGAGCATCACCGCGCGTTGCCAGGGCACACGCGCGACAGGTTCGAACGACTGACTCAGGACCAGCGTCTCCATGACACGGAGCCTCGTGGGTTGTGCCGGAAGCGGGAGTCGAACCCGCAACCTCCAGGCTCTGGACCTGGTGCCTCTGCCAATTGGGCTACTCCGGCGTGGGTAGTGGGTAAACGAGCAAGCCGCCAGGGAATCGAACCCTGCATGCCTGGATTTGGAGTTCAAGCTGCTCCCAAAGCGCGGCCTATGATGAACTGCTCCCCAGGAGGGATTCGAACCCTCGACCCCGCGGTTAACAGCCGCGTGCTCTGCCAGTTGAGCTACCGGGGAATGAGATACCTCCGGAGGGAGTCGAACCCTCGCCACCCGCTTAAGAGGCGGGTGCTCTACCGATGAGCTACGGAGGCGTGGTGTCTGGGTGGCAGGATTTGAACCTGCGGCCTCACGGATCCGAACCGTGCGCTCTGGCCAGACTGAGCTACACCCAGATAATGAAGTTGGCTGTGATTCGGGGCACTGGGAGTCGAACCCAGCGGGGCCGGAATGACAAAAGGCCAGGTCCCCTGATGGGAGCCCGGCCTCCGCGTTGCTTGGCACGCCGGTGACGGCGCGCGAGCTTCAGCAGGGTCCGGGCGGATGGCCACCAATCTGGTCACATCCCGCGAGGTACTTCGAGTCGAAGCTTTCGAGGGAGCAGGAGGCGGCGTCGAGCTGGGGCCAGAGATTGTTGCGCTTCATCGGGTTCGTCCGCATCGTCATGGTCGCCGCTCCTTTCAGCGGGACTCTACGGCGGGTGATTTTCGTTCCTGACAAGTCTCAATTATTTGAGCCTCACGGCTGCGCTTCATGTGCGAGTGGTGGGTGGCGGCCCCTGATCGTGTCCCTCCCATCGACGCCCGCGACCCACGCCATCACTCAGGGCGCGGCCAGATAACGCTTCTTGAGGACGCTGTAGATCGCCGACTTCGCGACCTTCTCGCCGGTCATCGTGAGGAACTGCCTCATGAACTCGGTGAGGTGAGCCTGCCCCGATTCCGTGGCGCTCCCGCACTTTGTGTGCTCTCCCTCAGAAGAGCAGGCAGACGCAGCAGGGCGCCATTGGAGGCAATCGCCCCGGGGGCTCGGGTTTCGAGCCGGACTCTCTCTCCAGTCTTTGACGACGGACAGGCTCGCGCCCTCGGAGTCCTCGCACCTGAACAGCACATCTCGTGAACCCGCCCTGTTCCACGCGCCACCCAAAGTGCGGGAGCGCGACGAAATCGGGGCAAGCCCAGTGTGGGGCTACGCCTTCGAGGTCGGCAGACACCTTCAGGAGGGCCGAGAGCCGTCGACCGAGGAAGCCGAGCTGGTCACGACAGTCTGCGCTGCGGTCGTCACGTACCTCGTGAAGAAGCACGACGCTGGGGGCCGCCCGTGACGAAGTCGACTGATAGCGGCGTGCGGATGAAGCGAGCAGCCGGAGGCTGTGGCCCAGTGCGTGCTCTTGGCGCACCCCTGGGTGCGCGATGGCGACGATTCGGGGTGCTCACCAGCTTCGGGTCCAACTGTTCGACGGGCTCACCTACACCCATGACGCGCCGACCTCTGTGCCTACGCCACGAGCAGGCTACCGCGTTTCATTCCTGTGGGTCGGGCGCGCAGCCCGGTGGATAGCTGTTCGGAAATGTCGGGACTTTTGTGGCGTCAAAACCCCCGACATTTCCGAACAGCGAGCGACGGGAGTGACTCCGGCCCCCCGCCGCGAGGGGGCCCCTGGGGTGGCTGCGGGGTCCGTTCAGCATGAAGTCCGGCACGGAGGTGATTGCATGGCATCCGCGCGCGCGCCGTGCGCTGACGAGGTGCCCCGCGCGCATGCACTCCCACGCGAACCGCTCCATCTTGCTGTCGCTCCTCCTGCCCTGCCTGGCGCTCGCGCAGCCCATGGACGACACGCCGCGGAGGACACGCCCACTGCGGCGGCGCCGTCGCTCAGTTCATCTGCGCTGCGCGAAGAGGGCACGCCCAAGGGCGAGTTGCTCCTCTACCAAGCCGAGGACGGGCGCGCGCGCATCGAGTGCCGCTTGAAGGACGAGTCGGTCTGGCTCACGCAGGCGCTCATGGCCCAGCTCTTCGACATCGGCGTCGGGATTGTGAACCACCACCTGAAGGAGATTTTCGCCGAGGGGGAGCTGGCGCCGGAGGCAACTATTCGACGCCATTGAATAGTTCGAACCGAGGGGCAACGTACCGTCGCGCGCGAGATCGAGCACTATAACCTCGAGGTGAGCCTCGCCGTCGGCTTCCGCGTCCGGAGTCATCGCGGCACTCAATTCCGCAAGTGGGCCAACGCTCGTCTGTCGGAGTACCTGGTCAAGGGCTTATGGGCCTGCAAACGACGCGGCCGGGAGGCGTGGTCCGCAAGGCCGACGCCGCGATCTCGAAGAACTACCTGACCGAGCCCGAGCTGCAGGTCCTCCATCGCATCGTGAACCTCTACATCGAGTTCGCCGAGCTGCAGGCGCTCGAGCGGAAGCCGATGACGACGCGCGACTGGGTCGACAAGCTCGGCTGAAGTCGCGAAGGCGAAGGTCGAGCGCGAGTACGAGCGCTACCAGGCGCTCCAGGACGCGAAACCGCGCATGATCGACGCCGCCTTCGAGGCGACAGCGAAGCAGCTCAAGAAGTCTGCCCAGACGCGCGGGAAGAAGGGGCGCGGCAAGTTGCTGTACCCTCGCGCTCCTGCTTCGCGGACGGCGCGCCAGGGCGCCCTTTGTCCGCGGGCCGCGCCAAGCGTCCCATCTCGCGCTCTGGGCACGTCACGAGCCAACGTGGGCGCCCTGGGGTGGCGGCCGGCCACGGGCTTGGCAGGCCGCCTTGGGGCGCTCGGGAGGTTCATGGGCGCTTGCTGAAGGGCTCCCTGCCTGCGCGTGTCCTTGCGGCCGACGTGCGTGAAGGGCCCTGGTGCCCCCGGTGCCGTCTTCGGCCCATTGGAGTGGACCGGGCGCGACACGGTGGCGCGACGAAGTATCGCAGCAGCGGGAGAGGTGGAGGCGCTGCGCGGGCGCGTGCAGGCGTGTCACTGGGCCAGGACCGAACTCAGGTTCACCAGCGAATCACGGCGGGTGCCGTGCTTCACGAAGTCCTGAATGGCGCGGGCCAGTGTCGCGGAGAGCAACCCCAGCAAGGGAAGGTGTGCGCCTCCTTCGCAGGTGGCCTGGCCCTGGGCATCCTCGGCATCCGGGGTGAAGCGCTCATCCCAGCGAACCAGTCCGAAGGTGCCGTCCGCGCTCACTGCCCCGTGGACCAGCGGCTTTCCCGCCTGGCGCGCGTAGTCGATGAGCACCTGCCGACTGTTCTGGTTGTCCATGCCGTCCACCAGCAGGTCCGCGCCACCGCAGAGCGCCTCAGCGTTGTCTCGGGTGAGCCGCACGCCGTGGGACTCCGCCTTCACCCCGTGCAGGTTGAGGAGTTGGAGCTTGAGCGCCTCGGCCTTGTTCTTTCCGACGGAGGGCTTCACGTAGGCCTGGGCGAACAGGTTCTTGGACTCGACCCGGTCGAAGTCGACGAAGACCAGGGTGGCCTCCAGGTTGCGGCACAGCACCGCAGCGGTGGAGCCAATGGCGCCCACGCCACAGAAGAGGATGCGCATGGCGGAGCCTCACCGGGACCCGAAGGGGACCTTGGGGCGCAGGTAGATGCGCTCCTCACCGCGCGCGCCCCGGAACCGGTCCACGACGAAGTGGGCGAACGCATCGTCGCGAAGCTGGCTCAGGTGGAGGCCGGGCACTCCGCCGGAACGAACCAGCTCCGTCGCGATGCGGCGGATGTCGGTGTCGGGCACGGGGCCGTCCAGCTCCACCGGTACGTCCGCGGACATGCCGTCATAGGTGATGTTGAGCGTGGCCATCGTCGTGTGCGCCTCCTCGCGCGCCCGGCGGAGCGCGAGGGTGCGCCCGGTGGGGCTCACGCCGGGACGGCGATGGGGGCGGGCTCCTGACGATACCGGCCCGCGGCGTTGCCAGCCCGGGCCCGGCTCCCCCCCCTCCAGGAAGCCGGGCTGCCGGAGCGGACACCTACCGCGGCTCGCTGCTGCTGACGACGGCGGGCTTGGGCAGGAAGTCCTTGAGCTGCACGACGGGAAGCCCCGGGAGCGCGGTGATGAAGCCCGAGTACGCCATCAGGTTGGGCGAGCACCAGCCCGGGTTGGACACCGTGTTCTCGGTGGCGTTGGTGAACACCGCGTTGGCGACCGCCTCGGGCTTCGCCGTGGGGTTCACCTCGAGGAACAGCGCGGCCAGCCCCGTCACGTGCGGAGTGGCCATGGAGGTGCCGCTCAGCTCCCGGCTCTCCCGGTCGCCGTAGTGCCAGGAGGACTGGATTTTGTTCCCCGGCGCGAAGACGTCCACGCAGTCACCCCAGTTGGAGAAGGTGGCGCGCTTGTCCTTGTTGTCGGTGGCGGCCACGGTGATGGCCTCCGGCGCGCGGGCAGGGGAGTGCTTACAGGCGTCACTGTCTTCGTTGCCCGCGGCGACGACGTAGGTGACCCCCGCGGCGATGGAGCGGCGGACCGCGTCGTCGAGCGCCGGGTCCACGTCACTGCCCAGACTCATGTTCGCGACGGCGGGCGAGACGTGGTTCCGGGTCACCCAGTCGATGCCCTCGATGACGCCAGAGGTGGCGCCGGAGCCGTCACAGCCCAGCACGCGGACGGAATGGACAATCGCGTTGCGGGCCAGGCCGTAGGAGGCGCCCGCCGCGGTGCCCGCGACGTGGGTCCCGTGGCCGTTGCAGTCATTGCCCCGCATGCTGTCGCCAATGGCGTCGTAGCCGATGGAGGCCCGGCCACCGAACTCCCGGTGCGAGAAGCGCACACCGGTGTCCAGGATGTAGATGTGCACGCCCTGGCCCGTCGCGGTGAAGGTGTAGACCTTGTCCAGCGGGAGCTTGCGTTGGTCCATCCGGTCGATGCCCCACGTGGGGCCCTGCTGGCTCTCGGCGATTTTGACCACGCCATTCTCCTGCACGTAGTCCACTGCGGGGTCGTTCGCCATGGCCCGCGCCTGGGCTTCAGTCATCTTCGCCGCGAAACCACGCAACGCATTCTCATACATCGCGAATGCGGTGCCACCGTAAGCCGTGGTGAGGCCCGTCGTGGCCTGCTGGACCTCGACCTGTTCCAGGCTTTGGGCGGGTGACTTCAGGACGACAATGTATTCACCCGGAATCTTCTTTCGGACGGTGATGAACTTGCCGGGCTGCTTCTGGCCCAGCATGGGCCTGCTGGCCGTGCGGTCCTTGCAGGGCACCTGCCGCGATGCGCACGCCCCCATCAGCAACATCATGCCCACGGAGACGAACAGCTTCAGTGTGTGTCGATTCATGTTTTACCCTGAGGAATTGGTTGTGATGGGTAAAACTGGTGTACATCAAAAACGGCTTATTCTTGAATCAACCCGGAGGGATGAGACTGCGGTCCGTGATTGAACACGCCATGGCGCTCCAAGGCGCGATGTCTGGCCATGCCCTACCACGGACGAATGGTGGTTCCCCATCCGTACAAGGCGGCTTCCAGTGGACGTTTCCCAGGTCGCGACAGGATGTCGTTGATGCCCATCTCTCGTGCCGCGTTCACCAGGTGGGCATGCCACGCGACATGCGTGCCGGACAGTCGCGTCGCGGCGATGGCCAGCGCGCTCGCGCCCACGGAGTAGCCGCCAAGGGCGAGCGGACCACTGGCGGAGTCCTCCTGCCTCTTCACGCCGCGAGGCCACTCCCGGCAGGCGGCCAGCGGCAGGAGCGCGCCCGCGGGTCGAGCGCAGTAATCGCGCACCAGGGTGGTGGTGAAGGATTCCGCGGCGGGGTGCGCGGCCATGGCGAGGAAGGCGCCCGTCCACGCGAGCGTGGTGGCCCGTTGCGTACGCTCCACGGCGCGTCCCTTCGCGTCGACCCGGGTGGGGAAGCCCGAGGGCAGGGCGGACAGTTCCACTAGTCGCGCGATGAGCCGCTCTGCCGCGGCCTCGGAGGGGGCATGGCCTCGCAGCCGGGCATGGAGCAGCAGGGCCGCGGCGGCCGGGGCACTGTCACACGGCCAGATGGAGGTGCTGAAGCTGGGCAGCAGCAGTTGGTGTTCGAGCGCCGCCACGACCTGGTTGGCCAGGGCATCGAAGAGCGCCGTGGACGCGGCGTCCTGCATGCCCGCGCGTTCGATGCCCGCGAGCATCAGCAGCACATAGCCTCGGTAGAGGATGCTCCGTGGCAGGGCATGGCCCAGGACGAAGTCCGCCCCACCGCGCATGAAGGGGGCCCGGGCCCGTCCCAGCGCGTCTCCGAGGAGCGCATGGAGTCTTCGTCGCGTGTCCGGCAGGGGATGGCCGTCCAGCGCCGCCTGAACGAGGATGAAGGACAGGTGGCCATCGCAGAGGAGCTGTGACTCGATGAAGCGGCGCTTCGCATCGCCGAGCAACTTTGGTGCGCACCCCTTGCCGAGGATGCGCTGCTCCAGTGCGTCCAGCGCGGATGCGGAGCGCTGCCCGTTTCCCTTCGATGTGGAGGGAGGCCGCGGCGGTGCGGAGTCGTTGCCCACCGGACCCTCCGCGCTTGTGCTGGTGGCCAGGCCTGCACAGAGCGCCAGGAGGGGAAGGCCTGTCCGGCGGAAGCGGGCGAGGGTGTTTCGTGGCATGCGCGGGGAGCTGAGCACGCACGCGCCCGGCTGATGCCACCCGGTGGGCTCGCCGGTCGTCAGGGCCGGCTCAGCGGTTCCTTCTCGCGCGTGGGGCGTCGCGGGCTCCAGGGGCGGCACGGCCCGTTCACCAGTCCACGCTGAGGGGACGTCGTGGGTTGCCCTTGAAGTCAGGCCCTTCAAATTGGCAGTGGAGGTTGCGCGTGCATGGAGCTTCAGCCCGAGGTGGGCAGGTGGGACGTCACGCCTTCGGAGGCGGTGGAGTTGCAGCGCCGGCTGCGTGAGCAACTGGTGCTCCGGCCGCCCCCCGGGCTGAAGGTGGAGCGCATCGCGGGCGCGGACATCTCCACGGAGAAGGGGAATGACACGGGCTTTGGCGGGCTCGTCGTCCTGGACGTGGAGACCTTGGCGCCGGTGGCACAGGCTGGGGCAGCGGTGACGTTGCACTTTCCCTACGTGCCGGGCCTGCTGTCCTTCCGCGAGCTGCCCATCATCGCCGCTGCCTGGGAGCGGCTCACGGTGCGCCCCGATGTGGTCATCTTCGATGGACACGGCACCGCCCACCCCCGGCGCATGGGGATTGCGTGTCACGGGGGGCTGCTGTTCGAAGTGCCCTCCATCGGCTGCGCCAAGTCCCTGCTGGTGGGGACGCACGGGCCGCTGGGCGCGGCGAGAGGCTCCACCGCGCCCCTCATGCACAAAGGCGAGGTCGTGGGCATGGCGGTGCGCACGCGCAAGGGCGTGCAGCCCGTCTACGTGTCCCCGGGCCACCTGATGGACCTCCCCACGGCGGTGGAGTGGGTACTCAAGGTGAGCCCGAAGTACCGCGAGCCGGAGACCACACGGCATGCGCACCGGCTGGTCAACGCGCTCCGTCGCGCGGACGGAGAGGCCGCCGAGCTGGAGTAGGTCCCCGGCCTCTGAGTTTGACCGCCGTCCCAACCGCCTCTATGTCCGCGGGTGGCTCCAGTGCTGGGGCCTCACGGAACGGCGGTCCGGGCGTCTGTCTCCCTGGCCGCCCTTTCCCGCCAGCCCGTACTGGCGGTAGCACCCCAGGCTGCGAAGAGGGGCTGGGCCAGGGCGGGAGATGTCATTGGGAGCGCCAATGCGGAGGTTGTCGTCACCTTGGAGTGAGCTGGCGTCGCATTACGCCGTGGTGGTGGTGGGCTCGGGGTACGGCGGGGCCATCTCCGCCAGCCGGTTGGCGCGCGCGGGCCAGCAGGTCTGTGTCCTGGAGCGAGGCCGGGAGCTCCTGCCCGGTGACTACCCGCGCACGGACGCCGAGTTCATGTCGGAGTTCCAGGTTCACTTCGACCCCGAGGCCGCCGCCGACGTGGGCAGTCCGACGGCCCTGTTCGAGCTCCACCGGGGCGGGGACGTCTCCGTCGTCACGGGCTGCGGCCTGGGCGGGACGTCGCTCATCAACGCCAACGTGGCCATGCGGCCAGACCCTCGCGTGTTCCTGGACGCGCGTTGGCCGGACGCGTTCCGCGCCGACGTGGACGGCTTGCTGGAGGACGGCTTCGCCTGGGCCGAGCACATGCTGCGGCCGTTGCCCTATCCGGAGTCCGCGCCGCCGCTGGCCACGTTGTCGGCGCTGGCGAAATCGGCGGAGAAGCTGGGCGGCACCTTTCGCCGGCCGCCCCTGGCCGTCACCTTCGAGGAGGGCGTCAACGCCGCGGGGGTGCGTCAGGGCGCTTGCACGTTGTGCGGTGACTGCATGACGGGCTGCAACTTCGGCGCGAAGAACTCCGTGCTGATGAACTACCTGCCGGACGCGCACCGCCATGGGGCGAAGCTCTTCACCGAGGTGGGCGTTCGCTACCTGGCGCGCGAGGGTGCCCGGTGGCGCGTGTATTACCGGCCGATGAACGCCGGCCGCGAGCGCTTCGATGCGCCAGACCTGTGGTTGACCGCCGACCGCGTCATCCTCGCGGCGGGGACCATGGGCACCGCGGAGCTCCTGCTGCGCTCGAAGGCGCTGGGGCTGTCCCTCTCTGGACGTCTGGGCCAGCGCTTCAGCAACAACGGGGACGTGATGGCCTTTGGCTACAACACGGACGTCCCGGTCCACGGCGTGGGCCTGGGAGAGGCGCCCTCCGCGGGGCGCGAGCCCGTGGGCCCCACCATCAGCGGCATCATCGACGACCGGGCCACGCTGCGGCAGGAAGACGGGATGATCATCGAGAACGGCGCGATTCCCGCCGCGCTCGCGCGTCCCGTGACGGCGCTGCTCGCCGCGGCGTCAGCCATCGCCGGGCAGGACACGGACCGGGGCGTCATCGGCCGCGTCGGGGAGCTGGCGCGCATCGCGGACAGCGCCGTGCGAGGGCCGTACCACGGGGCCATGCGCAACACGCAGACGTTCCTCGTGATGTCCCATGATGACGGCGCGGGCGAGCTGCGCCTGTCGGGCGACCGGGTCCGCGTCCACTGGCCGGAAGCAGGGCGGCAGGCCGTCTTCACGCGGGTGGACGAACGCCTGCGCCGCGCCACGGAGGCGCTGGGCGGAACCTTCGTGCGCAACCCGCTCTGGAACAAGCTCACCGGCCACGAGCTGCTGTGCACCCATCCGCTGGGCGGGTGCGCCATGGGCGAGCGCGCGGAAGACGGCGTGGTGGACCACGAGGGCCGCGTCTTCGCGGGAGCCGAGGGCACGGAGGTCCACGAGGGCCTCTACGTCAGCGACGGCTCCGTGATTCCGAGGCCGCTGGGCATCAACCCGCTGCTCACCATCTCCGCAGTGGCCGAGCGCACCGTGGCGCTGATGGCCCGGCGGCACGGCTGGAGCGTGGACTACTCGCCGGTTCCGGAGGCCCCGGGGCCTCGGCCCGCGCAGCCCCTGGCCGTTCAGTTCACCGAGACGATGTACGGCTACATCTCCGCGGGCGCCGACGAGGACTTCCTGCGAGCTGGGGACCCCGCGCGCCGGGAGACGTCGCCCTTCCGCTTCATCGTCACGGTGGACTCACGGGACCTGGAGGAGACACTCTCGCATCCGCTGCATCCCATGCAGTTGTCGGGCTGTGTGGTGGCGCCCGTGCTGTCCTCCCGTCCGATGACGGTGGAGCAGGGCGTGCTGCACCTGATGACCCACGATGGCGCTCGTCCTGGCGGTCGGCGGATGCGCTATCAGCTCCCGCTGGTCTCCGAGTCCGGCGAGCGCTTCTTCGTTGACGGCTACAAGGACGTCCACGACGACGAGGGTCCGGACCTGTGGGTGGACACCACGCGGCTCCTGGTGTCCATCTACCGTGGCGAGGACGCCTCGGGGCCCTGCATCGCCCGGGGCTACCTGCGGCTCAACGCCAAGGACTTCGCCGTGCAGCTCTCCACCCTGCGGGTGCTCCATGCCCAGGGCACGGTGCAGCGGCTGGCCGCGCTCGCCCGCTTCGGACGGTTCTTCTTCGGGGAGCTCTTCGAGACATACGTGCGCGGCAAGGCCGCGTAGCGAGCAGGGAGGCGGCGGCACGGCCTTCGTGCCGCTTCGTCGTGCTCCTGCTGGATGGCGTGGGCACCGTGAGGCGCACACGCCATTTCATGAAGGAAGGACAGCCCATGCCCGATGACCGTGAGCAGGGAAAGGGCGCTCCGCAGGGCAGCGAGCGTCAGACCAGCCGCCGGGATACGCCCATCGAGGTCCGCAGGAGGTTGCGGCACGAGTCACGCACGAGCCAGACGTACTCGGCCTTCATCAAGCACCTGTGCGAGCGAGGCGGCATGTCGCCCGCCGTGGCCGAAAAGGCCGCGGTGTCCGTCCTCTGCGCCCTGGAGCAGCGAATCCTCAGTGAGGAGGCAAGCGACCTGGAGGACCAGCTTCCTCGCAAGCTGACCCTGCTGCTGCACCGCTGTGAGAAGCACGAGGAAGAGCTGCCTCCCAAGTTCCACCGCGAGCACCTCCTGCGTCGGGTCGGGGAGGACCTGAGCCTTCATCCAGATGCGGTGGAGCCGGTGGTACGCGCGGTGATGGATGCCGTCCGCCATCAGATATCCGAAGGGGAGTCCGAGGACGTCATGGGCCAGCTCCCGTCGGACATCCGCGACCTCTGGACGCGCACCGTCTGAAGGCTCACGCGAGGCCGCTGGGGGTATGGCGGATGCCGGAGGCGCTGCGCAGCGCCTCCGCCCACCAGGGCTCGGCCGCCACCAGGACGTCCCGGCCTCGCTGCCGCGCCACCATGCCCTCGGGCGCCACGACGGAGAAGCGCAGGGGCTTGCCGAGCGCGGAGGTGAGCGCGGCCATGGTGCTCTCATCCTCGGCGGAGAAGCCGAGCGGACCGTCGGGGTGGCTGTGCGCCACCTCTTCGAGGACGTCACGCAGCCGCCAGATGGCTTCCCAGCGGGCGCGTGAGTCAGGCAGTTGATTCGGGCTGTCGGACGCGTCGCACCACAGCACCTCGCCGCCGTGGCCGATGAGCAGGCAGACCTCTCGTGTGGACATGGCCGTCTCCTCAGGCATGTCGGGTTACCACCAGGACATCCGTTTCAATGGCCTCGCGGATGACGGACGGCAGGCTCTCCAGCGTGACATCCCCGTCCGCGCCGTCCAGGCAGATGCCCGCGTCCAGGACCTGGAGCGAGTCCGCCGCGACGATGGAGACGAAGCGCTCCCCCATGAAGGCATACGTCACCTCCAGCCGTTGACCCGCCAGCCGCCGCAGGTCCAGTGGACGCGCGCCCGCGTTCAACAGCGCCTGCTGTGCGCGCTGCATGCCATCCTCCCGCGCATTCCCGCGGACGCCCCGCGTCTCCAGACGGGCGATGCGCCGCTGGGCTCCCGCGAGCAGCTCCGCGGACCGGGTTCGTCGCTCGGCGTCCTCCCGCTCCTGCCGTGTCCGCGCCGCCTGGGCCTCACGTTCGTCGTGCAGACGGCGCAGGCATTCTTCCGCCGGAACGCGGCCGCCCTCCGCCACCGCGAGGATCCGTCCGCGGACCTCGGCGGGTGCGAAGCGGATGCCCACGTCGCGCGAGACACGCTCCAGCAGGGTGTAGCCAAACGCGGCCCGCAGGGGGGCACTCACGCCCCGAATGTGGGCGAGGGAGTGGTTCTGCTCCAGGGCGAGGCGTGCCGCGCCCTCCGCTTCGCTTTCGAAGTCCACGCCCTCGAAGAGCAGGGAGCCGTCAAACCATCGACGCGCGCTCATGGGCGCCAGGCGCGGCGGCTCCTCCTCCGGCATCAACTCCAGGGGCTCCGCCACGGCGCCCTCGCGCACCAGCCGGCGTCCCCAGGCATGGCCCCGCACGCGCGGCAGCGCCTCCAGGCACTCGGGCTCGGAGGGCTCACGCGGCGTGGCGTCTCGTCCCTTCACCTCGAAGCGCCACCACCCCGGGGTGACGGGGGTGGTGACACGGAGGCGTCGCGAGGCGGAGTCCACGGTGCCGCCGCCCAGATACGGCAGCACCACCGACTCCACCTTC
The DNA here is from genome assembly GCF_013372605.1 of Myxococcus sp. AM009. Classification (NCBI taxonomy): domain Bacteria; kingdom Pseudomonadati; phylum Myxococcota; class Myxococcia; order Myxococcales; family Myxococcaceae; genus Myxococcus; species Myxococcus sp. AM009. The sequence goes on along the minus strand of NZ_JABXEP010000032.1, from coordinate 44,142 downwards.
CCGAGGAACTTCCGGTAGTCCACGACGCCTCCTCCTTCCTCACCGCGTTGGCCTCACGCCACCTTCAGCAGCGGCGTGCGCATCACCCGCTCCACCCAGCCGGACTGGGCGGTTCCATGCACTGTGGGCGCATCCAGCAGCGCCTTGAGCACCCGGGTGACCTGGTACGGGTCCTCGAACTGGTCCACGTTCACCTCGCTGAAGGGCACTCGCAGCTGCGCGGCGCAGGTTCGGACCGTCGAGCCCCGCGCATGTGCCACCGACACCATCAGGGCCATCGCCGACACCGGGATGCGGAGGTCACGGAATGCCCGGGCGAACTGGTCGCCTGCCTCTCCGGCCTCGTCTCCCACCACGATGACCACCAGCTTCGCGTCCTCCGGCACGCGAACGCCGTCACGGTGCAGCGCGTACAGCGCGGATGCGTGCGCCGTTCCACCCGACGCCCGCAGCCCCGCCAGCATGTGTTGGACGGCGATGCGGCTGGCGGCCTTCGGACGCAGCACCGTGCCCAGGGTGTCGAACGCGGCGATGTGCAGCTTGTCCATCGGGAAGCCCGCGAGGATGCGCGACAGCGCCTCCTTCGAGCTCTCGATGGCTCCCTCCATGGAGCCCGACTTGTCGATGAGGAACATCACCCGCACGTCGGTCTCCGCCGTCGCCTCCGCCACCGCCTGTCGTGCCGCGTTGTCGCTGGCCTCCTCCAGCTTGCGCCGCAGCACCTCGCCGCGGACGTTCTTCGCGATGTTCAGCGCCCGCTGGTCGGTGGCCGTGTGCACCGCCTTCTCCCAGCGCGCGCGGATGGCCGGGTCCTCCAGCAGGCCCAGCTCCTCGAGCGTGGGCGTCATCAGCCGCAAGTCCCTGTCCGACAGCGAGGGCAGCAGCGCCGCCATGATGGCCGGCGTGAGGCCCACGTCCTTCGGCAGCCGGCCCACGACCTCCTTGTAGGAGAGGCGCTCCAGGTCGATCCACTCGCAGATCTCCGCCTCCGACAGGCCGTCGAAGCGCTCGCGCTTGACCAGCGTCAGCCCGTTCAGGCCCACCTCGCGGTGGCCCTGCGCGGACTGCTTCTGCTTCCAGCCAAGCACCTCGAAGAAGCCCTGCGCGCGCGGCTTGTAACCCGCCTTGCGCGCCAGCTTCTTCAGCGTCTCCTTGTAGCCCGCCTTCACCAGCCCCTGGAGCATGGGCATGTTGGCCTCACGCGCCGCCAGCCACTTCGACGCCACGCGCTTCCAGCGGCCCAGCGGCGCCTTTCGGGACGCCGGGTCACCAAAGCCCGCCTCGCGGTTGAGTCGGGCAATCTCCGGATGCTCCAGCAGCTCCGCCACGCGCAGCACCGCCTTGGGCGTGAGCATGCGCGTCGACTTGCGCTCGTAGTGGAGCACCATCGCCTCGCCAATGGCGCGCCAGTCGTCGTCGTGGAAGGCCACGCCGCCCTGTTCGTCGCGCACGGGCTGGCCCGCGTGCTCCTGCACCAGCATGAGCGCGCACGTCGCGACCTTGAGGTCGCGCCAGTCCGTCTGGGTCAGCGCGTACGACGCGAAGTGCGCCATCAGCTCCGCGTTGAGCCGGTAGATGTCCAGGAGCTGCCGGTAGAGCTTCACCGCGGCGGGGACGAAGAGCCCCGGCTTCACCGGACGCCCCTTCTCACGCTGGAACGGCGTGGCGTGCGCCGCCGCGTACCAGGTGCCATTCACCTCCAGGCCAGGCCGGTTGTGCCACAGGTGGGCGGAGCCTCCGAGCACCAGGTCCAGGAGCCGCTCGGCGGGACCGCGCTGCGACTCGGGCAGCAGCGCATTCGGGTTCTGCGTCTGGGTCGTCATGGTGTCCCCTTGGGACGTGCCGCGGGTCAGGCGCGGGGCGGACCACTCGCGACGAGGCGAGCGGAGTGCACCGCGCGTGGACGCACGGGTGCCTTGCGCGTCAGCGAAGGCGGCCCGTGCGAAGTGAGGATGGGGGAGGAAAGGGTGCGCCCGAGTGACGAGGCCACTCTTGGATTAACGGTCCCAGTGCTCTACCGCTGAGCTACGGAGCCACGAATGGCTCCGGCGGGATTCGAACCCGCGACACCTGTATGGCGTGTTGGACCCCGTCGGCCGGGCGCGAAATTGATTACGAGAAGACAGACACGTCGCCGTGGACCGCAATCCGGGCCACGGCCTTGCCGCCCCGGTATGTGCTCCGGGCCGGCACCGAGACGAACTCCCAGGTCGGGAGCACCACCGCCGTCAGGGAGTGTCCGTAGACGCACCCGGTGTCGATACCCACCGCGTGCTCGGTGACGAGCGGCGCGTCGAAGACGGTGTGCCCGAAGATGACCCGCTCCGGGCCCTTCCAGTGGTGCGTCCAGAAGTTCCAGCCTTCAGGCGCCTTGGACGGCCAGTAGCTCTTGGTCGCCGGAGGCCGGATGCACTGGGCATGGAGCAGGTGGTACGGGTCCTGTTTCTCGACGGGCAGGTCCGGGAGCATTCCGGCATGCACCACGATGGCGTTGTGCTCCGGCAGCCGCAGGTAGTGAGGCAGCCGGGCCATCCAGTCGTAGTGCCCGGGTTCGAGCACCCGGCGCGTCTCAAGGTGGTCGGGGAGCAGCCGCTCGTCCGCCCGGTGGCGCTGCTGGAGGTGCTTCTCCTCGTGGTTGCCGAGGATGGCCTCGTGCCGCATGGCCAGCTCCACGCACTCGCGGCGCTTCGGGCCGCGGTCCACCAGGTCACCCGCGAAGATGATCCGGTCGCTGGAGGTCGCGCCCACCTTGTCGAGCAGCTCCACGGCTTCGTCGTAGCAGCCGTGAAGGTCTCCGATGACGATGGTGCGGCGGGACATGACGCGAATCCTCAAGAAGGGAAAGGGTGAGCGCCCGAGTGAAGAAGCCAGTTGGCTGATTCCAAGATCAGTGACGGACCATCCGTCGTCACATGCCTGTGGGGCATGTGTGTGGATTCGAACCACGGCTTGTAGGGCCGCTTCGGCTGGGCGCTCGAAAGCGATGGGGGCGAAGACGCGGGCCCTCGCTGTTCCTGACAGGGGGATTTTCCGGGTCCGATTTCCGAACGGCCGCTCTATAAATCCCGTCAGGAACGCCACGCGGCTTTCGTCCGACTTCGCGGGTGCCAATTGTCCGGTGATTCCGCCGGGTTGGCGCTCCCTGCTTGTCTCGGAGGCTGCCTGCGGATGCCAACGTGGTACCTTGCCGCGCCACATCCCCGTAACCCAACATCCCGGGGCGTCTTCCCCGGCGCAGCCCCCAGGTCCTCCCGGTGTACGAGCAGCTCACGGATGATGAATTGTTCGCGGAGGTGGCCCGCCGCCGCGCGACTGGCGAGCCTGTTGGCGGCCCGCTCGGAGCGTTGGTGCAGCGGTGGGCCCGGCCCTCGCGGTACGTCATCAGCAAGATTCAGGCGAGCTACGGCCGTGGTTCCCCAGCGGACGCGGACGAGCTCTTCCAGGACGCGGTCGGGAAGTTCATCGACCGGGGTCTGGACCAGTTCCGCGGCGTGTCGGAGCAGATGCCCGGCCGGAGCGCGTCTCCCAAGACGTTCTTCCTGCGCATCGTCAAGCACGTGGCCATCGACTTCTACCGGAAGCACCGCGAGGAGCTCGCGGCGCCTCCGTCGGACCCCGATGACGCCATGGAAGAGCCACCCTCCGAGGTGGCTCGCGCCGTCGAGCTCGGGAAGCGGCGTGAAGAGCGCGCCGAAGCCCAGGAGCTGTATTGGGCGGCATTTGCCCGCCTCCAGCAGGAGCACCCGAAGGAAGCTTCGGCTTGGGACCTGTACCACCACGAAGACGTCGAGGATCACGAAGAATGTGCCCGGCGCCTGAGCATCACCGTGGTGAACAGCTACAAGCGCGTCAGCCGGGCGCAGGCCTACCTCAAGCTCTACCTGCTGGACCTTCATCGCGAGTCGCATGGGGAGGAAGCGTGAGCCGCCTCCTTCCCCGCCACACCCGGGGTACCCAGGAGGAATGAACCCATGATTGTTGGAGATACGCTGTCCCGCTATTCCGCCCGCCGCTCGCAGCTCCTGTCGGGCACGGCTTCTCCCGGTGAAGTGCTCGAGGCGGCGGGTGACCTGCTGCGCCGGCGCTCCCGGTTGGAGACCGAAGGTGTGGACGCCGCCCTGCGGGGCCTGGGTCGACCTCAGGTGGAAGCCTGGTTGAAGTCGCAGAAACCGCAGTCGCTGCAGCCGGTGCTGCTGAGGGCCGCGGAAGAAGCCGTCGAGGTGGCGCTCGACGGCGGTGAAGAGGCGGACATGTGGCGAGCCTCCGCGCTGGAGGGACTCTCCGCCCGGGACAGGGTCGCCTCCGCCGCACACGGCCTGGCCGTCTGGGAGGGCCTTCACGGGGCCCTCGACGGCGAGTCCGCGCAGCTTCGAGACCGCTTTCTCGCCGCGCTCCAGGGCCTGGACTCAGCACTCCGTCCCCGAGCACGTTGGTTCATCCCACTCAATCCGCAGCGTCGGCAGGAGCGCGACCTCCTCGAGCCCGCCGAGCAGGACGCCGCCTGGTGGTTCTCCGCGCGCGCTGGCTGCGACGACCTGGTCGCCACCTGGACGGCCAATCCCCAGACGCTGACGGCCCACCTTCAGGAATGCGACGCGTGCCGCGCGGACATGGCGGATGCCGCCCCTGTGGACATGCCCCCCCGCCGGCACCTCACCGCGGACGACCTCTGGCGCCTCGACATGGGGCAGCTGTCCGAGGACGAGCGGACCCGGCTGGATGCGCACACGGCGCGCTGTGGTGAGTGTGCCCAGGCCGTGTTGGCGCTGGACGAGGGCGAGGCGGCCATCGAAGAGGCGCTGGACCTGGAGGAGGACGGGGCGGTGGCCCGCTCCGCGCGCACCTCGCGCGCGCCTGTCTCCCACCGCGCTCATGCCGCCCGCCTGCCGGAGCAGCGCGAGGTGCTGGATGAGCGCCGCGACTTTCGCGTGGTGCTGGTGCGTGAGCGTCAGCGCGTGCGCCTGCTGGTGCAGCCCCTGTCCGGGCGGACGGTGACGGCGGCGGTGTTCCTGAGTCCCGGCCGTCCCGCGCTCAAGCCGGCCCATGGGCCGGAGGGCATTGCCTTTGATTTGACGTCCGCGTCGTCCACCGGCGCGCGCTCTGCCCACCTGTCCGTGCAGGCGGGGAGCGAAACCCTGGAGCGCGACTTCTCCTTCTGACGGGAGGTCCTTTGTCCCACGCCGGGGCCCGTGGTCTAGGGCCCTCCGCGCTCAGGGCGACATGGGAACCGCGGTCCGCTCCGTGTCGAGCGCCTGACGGCTGCGCACGGGGGGCTGCGGGATGGGAAGGCTCCCCGCCGGCAACGTGGGGCTGAAGCCATTCGCCAGAAGGGACATCACGAGCTGCGCGCTGGGTGGACGGGTGCCCAGCGCCGCGCCGCAGACGTCCAGTTGGTCCAGTACCCGGGGTCCTTCGGTGCGCTGGTAGCGGTTGCACGTGGTGTCCACCTGAGGGTCCAGGTGCCTCGCCAGCTCGCGCGTGTTGCGGCCCCAGCGCATGGTGAGCCTCTCCGGCGTGAGCTGGATGTTGACGGGCTCCTCACCCCACGTCCCCTCGACGAGGGTGCTCCGTCCGCCGGCCTTCAGCTTCAGGTCGAGCGCGCGCTGCCCCAGGGTGCCCGTCACCGCGATGCCATGCTCGTACACCTCTTCGCCGAGGATGCTCACCCAGACGCCGTCCTTGCGCCGGGTGTACGGCTTGTCCGCGGCGACGCGGCCGTGGTTGAACCAGACGTCGCCCACGCGGCCCAGGGGCAGTGGGTCGTTCTTCGCCACCGGCGCGGGTGTGTCGTCCTCCAGGCCCGCGGGGCCGGCCGCGGCCACCACCGGCCGCGAGCCCAGCAGGTCCGTCACCGGCACGGACGCGTCGACGACCTCGAAGCGGACGCCGTCCAACCATGCCTGGCCCGTGCCGCTGATGATGAGGCCGGCCATGATGGTGGTGGCTTCCTTCGGGACGTCCAGCACCACGTCGTAGCGCTTGCAGCCCGCGGTGCCCACCAGCGCGCGCGACTGCATGTTGTCGAAGGCCAGGGGCTGCTTCGGGTCGGGCCCTTCCACGCGCATCCACAGGCCCGCCCAGCCCTCCACGTCCTTGATGCGCAGCGCGCCGGAGAAGCGCAGCCGCTTGCCCCGGAAGTCGTGCGCGCCGAAGGCTTGCATGAAGGTGCCGTAGCCATTCTCGTCCGGCGACAGCGAGCGGAGGTAGGCGCTGCGGTTGCCTTCGCACGTGGCGCGGCTGTCCACGCCGGCCTCGTAGCGCTTGGGGGCGCTCTCCGTCACATACCAGCCGACTGGCAGCTTCTGGGCGCCTTCCGACGGCTGCGCACCCGCCCCGGTGGAGGCCAGCGCGAGCAGCAGGGCGGCGAGTTTCTTCCGGAAGTCCATGACGGGAATCCTCACAGCGATACGGGGCGGCGCGCGCTCAGCGCGCCCTCGGGGAGGCCGGTGCGGGCCTCGTAGCGCGGGACTTCACCCGTGCCCCAGGGATATTGGACGAGCAGCCCACGCTCCTCGGCCGCCTGGGTGCAGGACGCCTGCGTGGCCAGGTCCGGGCACGCCACGACGATGGCCTGTGGTTCGGCGACCTCCCTCTCCAACCCCACCGAGGGCGGCTCGACGTGAAGGGCCCGTGTGTTGGGTGATGCGGGCGGTTGCCGTCCGCCGGGCAGCACGACGAAGGCCCACGCCGCCGCCGCGGCCAGTGCGGCCCCGGCCAGGCCCGCCGTGAGACGCCGAGTCTCCCAGCGGGCCGGGCGGATGACCTGGACGGCGGGCGCGTGGGTGCTGGCGACTTCGTGGAGCTGCTCCGACAGCAGGGCTTCTTCCTGGAGCAGGCGGGCGCACGGCTCACATTCCAACGTGTGCGCCTCGAGGCTCGCGGCCTTCTCCGGTGCCAGCGCCCCCAGGATGTACTGCTCCGCGGCGTCGCGGGTGAGGTGGGGCTTAAGCATGGGTTTCCTCCTCGAGCGCGGTGCGCAGCTTCTTGCGGACCTCGCACAGGATCTGCCGCACGCGCTGGACCGACAGGCCAACGCGCGAGGCGACTTCAGCATGGGGGAGTTCCTGGCCGTCACAGGCCAGGAGGAAGACGTTTCGTGCGCTGGGGGACACCTGCGCCAGCGCGGCATGGGCGCGGGAGAGCTGCTCCTCGGACAGCAGGCGCCGCTCCGCGGACACCGAAGGGTCCACCGGGTGGTGGCGCTCCGGCAGTTCATCCACCGCCCCGGCAATGGACTCGCGACGGGTCCGTCGTGCGTCGTCCGCGGCCAGGAAGGCCGCCTGGGTGAGGGCGAGGTTGGGCAGGCGCAGCTCCGTCAGCAGCCCGCGCTGCTGTTGCTGGATGAGCCGTGCCCAGGTCTCCTGGGCCAGCTCTTGCGCCCGGTCCACCCGGACGCCACGTGCGAGCAGCGATACCACGACCCGCCGGTGATGGCGTGCAACCAGCGCGTCCCAGGCCGCCCGGTCCCCCGTCAGGGCGCGCCGCGCGAGGAGGGCTTCGTCCCCCCCGGGCGCCGTCGCCTCGGCCGGCTCGTCGGCTTCCTGTGACAATCGCAGCGTCGTCATCCGCAGGCCCTGCACGGCTGCACTCATGCCGTCTTCCCGTCGCTCAGAGGCGTCCGGGGAGCACGCCTGCTCCCCAGTGCCCCCAGAACGTGTGTCCGGCGCGGACATATCGACGGGGGCTGGGGAGATGTGGGGCGGAGTGGGCAAGGGTCAAATGACGGCGGGGCTGTCTCCCGCCGGCCAGCGGAGGTTGGAGAGCTTCACCACGCCCTGGCAGCGGCCGCACACCCGGCCTTCCCCGTCGTACACCCGGGCGGTGGCGAAGAGGAGGGACACCGTCTGGCTGTCGATTTCGGACTCCACGCGGAGGCTGGCGCCGGTGACGGCGCGCTCGAAGCTCATGGAGAGCTGCACGGTGGCGCAGCGCCGGCCCGGGTCCACCAGGGCGCCGGTGCAGCCCACGGCATAGTCGAAGAGGGCGGCGAGGATGCCGCCGTTGACGGCGCTGGCGCTGCCGGCGCCGCCCCGGTGTTCGGGGCGCAGCTCGGGGATGGTGACGACCACCTTCCGTCCCTCCGGGAAGCTGAGCTGCGCGCCGAAGAGGCGCAGGGTGAGGCTCTGGGAGAACTGCTCGGCGTAACGGTCCAGGTCGGCCTGGGAAGGCCTCGAAGGGGCGCCGGACGTGGAGTCGGACATGGAGGCGCACCATTATATAAGCCCGCCGCATGCTTGGGGGGCCGGGCGGCCGGGCGGGGACCGAGGAAGGGCGCCCATTGGTGGGGGAAAGACGTTAGAAGCATGGGCTGCCTCCCGAATGTCTCCCGCGAACCCACACGAATCCGCCCTCCTCGAAGACCTCAATGCGCCTCAGCGCGAGGCCGTGTTGCATGGTGACGGCCCCCTGCTCGTCCTGTCAGGGGCCGGCAGCGGCAAGACGCGCGTCATCACCCGGCGCGTGGCGTACCTGGTGAAGGTCCACGACGTCTACCCGTGGCGCATCCTGGCCGTCACCTTCACCAACAAGGCGGCGCGGGAGATGCGCGAGCGCCTGGTGCAACTGCTGGGGGCCCAGGCGAACGAGCTGGTGGTGAGCACCTTCCACTCGGCGGCGGCGCAGATTCTCCGTCGCGAGGCGGAGCACGTGGGGCTCACCCGCTCCTTCGTCATCTATGACGATTCGGACCAGCTCAACGTGGTGAAGCGGGCCATGCGCGAGGCGGGCATCGAGTCCATGCAGCCGCGCGAAATCCTCCACCGCATCGACCAGGAGAAGAACGCGGCCCGGCTGCCGGAGCACATGCAGGTCGCGCCCGGCGACGAGCGGGGCCAGCTGGTGCGCAAGGTGTACGCGGCCTACCAGGAGCGGCTGCGCGCGGCCAACGCGGTGGACTTCGGAGACCTGCTGCTCCTGCTGGTGACGTTGTTCCGCACCCGGCCGGACGTGCTGGAGAACTACCGGCGCCGCTTCAACCACGTGCTGGTGGATGAGTTCCAGGACACCAACCCGGTGCAGTACGCGCTGCTGAAGCAGCTGGCGCCGCCCCCTTCCGCCAACCTGGTGGTGGTGGGTGACGATGACCAGTCCATCTACCGGTGGCGTGGCGCGGACGTGGACAACATCCTCGGCTTCCCGCGGCAGTACCCCGGCGCGAAGGTGGTGAAGCTGGAGCAGAACTACCGCTCCGACCAGAACATCCTGGACGCGGCGCACGAGGTCATCCGGAAGAACTCGCGGCGCATGGAGAAGAAGCTCTGGTCCGAGCGCCAGCGGGGCCAGACGCTCAACCTGATGCTCAACCGCGATGAGCGGGCCGAGGGGCAGGAGGTGGCGCGGCAGATTCTGGCGCTCCAGCGGGAGGGCTTCATCAAGCTCTCCAGCATGGCGGTGTTCTACCGCGCCAATGCGCAGAGCCGCGTGCTGGAAGAGGCGCTGCGCCTGGCGCGCGTCCCGTACACGCTGGTGAGCGGGCGCAGCTTCTATGACCGGGCGGAAGTGCGGGATGCCTCCGCGTACCTGCGGCTGATGGTGAACCCGCGCTCGGACGCGGACCTGCTGCGCATCATCAACATCCCGGCGCGTGGCATTGGCGACACCACGGTGGAGCGGGTGACGGACTTCGCCAACACGCGCGGCGTGAGCCTCTACGAGGCCTTGTCCCAGCCGGAGCAGATTCCCGCGCTCAATAGCGCCGCGGTGAAGCGGCTCAAGGGCTTCCGCAACCTGCTGGAGTCGCTGACGGCCTTCGCCCAGACGAACGAGGAGGCGGCCGGCGCGGTGGACCAGATGCTGCGCGAGACGAAGCTGGTGGAGACGCTGCACGCCGAGGGCAGCGACGAGTCGCAGACGCGCGCGGAGAACCTCCGCGAGTTCCTGGGCGCGGCGCAGGAGTTCGACCTGAACCGGGCCGCCGCGGCGGTGGCGGCCTCGGCGAATCCTCCCCGCGAAGTCCCTCCCGAGGTGGACGCGGCTCCGCTGACGGCCGACGTGCCGGCGCTGCAGGCCTTCCTGGAGCAGATTTCGTTGGTGGGCGAGGCGGACGCGGAGGTGGGCGACGGCCGGGTGGCGCTGATGACGCTGCACGCGGCCAAGGGCCTGGAGTTCGACGCCGTCTTTCTCACGGGCATGGAGGAGAACGTCTTCCCGCACTCGCGCGCGGTGAAGTCGGAGTCCACGTTCCTGAACGAGGTCGCCTCGACGGAGGGGGAGCCCTCGGAGGAGATGGCCGAGGAGCGGCGCCTCTGCTACGTGGGCTTCACTCGGGCGCGAAAGCGGCTCTTCGTGAGCCTGGCGCAGTGCCGCTCACTATTTGGTGAGCTGCGCTACAACGCGCCCAGCCGCTTCCTGCGGGACGTGCCTCCTGCGCTGTTCGGCATCAGCGAGCAGGAGGTCCCCGAAGCACCCAAGCCCATGGTGCCCTCGACACCGCGCAAGCGGACCTGGGACGAGGACGACGGCCCACGCATCGACCGCTCGTACTCGCAGGCGTCGGACATGGACGGCGTGGGCGGGGACGTGCGGGGCATGCGCGTGCGCCACGAGCAGTTCGGCGTGGGCCGCGTGGTGTCCGCGGACGGCAACGGCCCCAACGCGAAGGTGACGGTGGAGTTCGGCGGAGGCGTGGGCCTCAAACGCATCATCGCCCGCTTCCTGATACCGGGCTGAGAAGGGGTCACCCGAGTGGACAAGCCGGTTCGTCTGGAGACTTGTCAGCTTGGAGGCTGATGCCTTCGACCACTTGGCTACCCCTCCACATTGCGGAGGGGGCTGGATTCGAACCAGCGAAGTCCTGAAGGGCGTGTGGGGCCTGTCCGGCCGGGTGTGGTGAGAGCGACGAAACAAAGCCCGCGCGCCTGACAGGGCGAACGTGCGAGTGGCAGAGTCCAGCGCGTGAGACTCGCCCCGCTGACCTGGTGCCTCCTGCTGGTGTGGTGTGGCTTCGGCTGTTCGCGAAGCTTCTCCTCGCAGGACCTCGGTGTGCAGTACGAGCCGCCCTCGGGCATGGGCCTGCGCTCGGTGGAGGCCGGGCCCCCTGCGCTGGCCCGCTTTGACGGGGGCTTGGAGCTGCGCTCGGTGCGCGGCGCGGCGCCCGCCCTGGATTCGGGCCCGGAGGCCGTGCTGGGGGCGGCGGGGTTGAAGGTGCCCGGTAAGCTGCTCCAGGACACGGAGGGCACGCTCCCGGCGGGGCCCGTGGCGCGTTACGAATTCTCACAGACGGGCGGCGCGCGCACGCTGGTGTACTTCGTTCCCAGGAAGGACGGCTTCGTGCTCGTCTCCTTCTCCGCGCCCGAGCGTGACTATGGCGCGCTGTCCGCCCGCGTGGAGCGCTCGCTGTCGACGCTGCGGGCGTGGTGAGGGCCGCAGCCGTGGCTCAAGGCTCAAGGCTCAATCTTGCGCAGCCGCCACGACAGCACGCGGCCATCCAGGCCCAGGACGATGACCTGGTCGCCCAGCACCACGGGGCGGGTGCGCAGCGGCGTATCCGCGCGGACCGAGAAGGCCTGTGCCCAGGTCGCCGTGTTCAACGCGATGAGCCGTCCCTGACGCCCGCTGGTGGGCACCAGCAGCAGGTCCTCCCGCACCGGCGTCACCTCCGAGACGAGCGGGTCGGGCAGCATGATGCGCTTCACCTCCTTGCCGTCCGAAGGGGACAGGCCGACGAGCGCGGAGGCTTCCCCAGCCGTGCCGACCCACACCGTTCCCAGCGCAATGGAGGGGGCGCTGCTCAGGGCCTTCGAGGGAGCCTGTTCCCACAGGGAGGTGCCGTCCCCGAGCCGCAGCGCCAGGACGCGGCCCTGGCGGGTGCTCACGTAGAGCGTGTCCTGCCACAACGTCATCCCCAGCACGTCCCGGACGTCCCGCTGCCAGCGCTTCGCCCCATCCTGGGTGGCCAGGGCCATCAGCCCGGCGTCACCGAGCGCCACCACCAACAAGCCGTCCTGGAGCACCGGCACGGGAAAGCCGCGGGGCGCGGCCGTTGGCTCGGGCTTTCCGGGTGGGGGGCGCTCCCAGTCCGTCTTTCCCGTGTCCGTGAAGAGGGAGCGGACGGCTCCATCCGGCGCGACGAGGAAGACGAATTTTCCCTCCGCATCCGCCACGGGTGCGGTAAGGACGGGGGGCTCTCCGGTGAGGCGCCACTGCACCGCGCCATCCGCGAGGGTCAGCCGGACCAGGTCTCCGCCCACGGTCCCGGCGATGACGCTGTCTCCCAGCAGCGCGGGGCGTGTGGCCACCTCCCTGTCCAGGGCGGCTCGCCAGGCGACCCGGCCGCTCCGCTCCAGGCGGACGACGGCGCCCGCCTCATTGGCGGTGAGGACGCCGTCCTTCAGGGCCACCAGGCCGGCGCGGGACGAGGCGTCCGTGGAATAGCGGAAGGCGCTCGTCGCGGGCTCCCGGCACCCCATGGCGGCCACCAGTGTCAGCGCCAGGGCGGGCAGCAAGGGCGTGCATGGACAGGCGCGAGACGACATGGTTTGGAGGATGGCGCAAGGAAGGAACTTGGACCATGCCTACCATTCGTGATGACGAGATTCCCAGCGCCACCGGCATTCCCTCGTCCGCCCGGCGGACGGACTTCGTGCCGCCACCCACCCTGGCGGTGACGGAAGAGCTGCTGCGCGCGCTGCCCAAGACGGACCTCCACTGCCACCTGGATGGGTCCATGCGCCTGAAGACCATCCTGGAGCTGGCCGAGCAGCAGAAAATCAAGCTGCTCGCCGACACCGAGGACGGGCTGGCCAAGGCCATCCACATGGGCGAGGTGTGCGAGAGCCTGGAGGAGTACCTCGTCGCCTTCGACGTGACGCTCTCCGTGCTCCAGACGGCCGACGCCCTCTACCGCGCCGCCTACGAGCTGGCCGTGGACGCCGCCGCGGAGAACGTGCGCTGGCTGGAGGTCCGCTACTCGCCCGCGCTGCACCTGCAGAAGGGCCTGAAGATGACCACGGTCATCGACTCGGTGCTGGAGGGACTGCGCGCCGCGAAGAAGGAGACGGGCATCAAGTGCGGCGTCATCGTCTGCGGCATCCGCCACATCAACCCGCAGACGTCCATGCGGCTGGCGGAGCTGGCGGTGGCCTACAAGAACCGCGGCGTCATCGGCTTCGACCTGGCGGGCGCGGAGGCGAGCTTCCCGGCGAAGGACCACCGGGACGCCTTCCAGCTCATCCTCAAGAACAACGTCAACTGCACCGCGCACGCGGGCGAGGCCTACGGCCCCGAGTCCATCTCCCAGGCCATCCACAACCTGGGCGCGCACCGAATCGGCCACGGCACGCGGCTGCGCGAGGACGGGGACCTGCTCAACTACGTCAACGACCACCGGATTCCGTTGGAGGTATGCCCCACCTCCAACGTGCAGACGGGCGCCGTGACGAGCCTGGCGGCGCACCCGCTGAAGTTCTACTTCGACTACGGCCTGCGGGTGACCATCAACACGGACAACCGCCTCATCACCGACACCACGGTGACCAAGGAGCTGTGGACGGCGCACTCCGAGCTGGGCCTGTCACTGGAGGACCTGGCCACCATCCTCGTCTCCGGCTTCAAGAGCGCCTTCCTCCCGTTCCGGGAGAAGCAGGACATGCTGCGGGCGGTGAACGAGGAGATCGCCCAGACGCTGGCGGCCTTCGACCAGAAGCGGCACCTGATGAAGCAGCCTGCTTGATGACGTGACGTCCCGCGTCCTGGCCCCTGCGAGGTGCAGTCGCCTCGCGGGGCCGGCGCTGGCCGTGAGGAGGTGGCACGTGGACCTGGAGCTGGGTGGCAAGGTGGTGCTGGTGACGGGTGGCTCGGAAGGGCTGGGGGCCGCGGTGGCCCGGCGGCTCGTCCGGGAGGGCGCGAAGGTGGCGCTCTGTGCCCGCGGGGCGGAGCGGTTGGAGGCCACCGCCGCGGCCCTGCGCGCCGAGGGTGGAGACGTGCTCACCGTCCAGGCCGACGTGTCGCGTGCATGGGAAGTGGAGCACTTCGTGGATGCCGCCCACGCGCGCTTCGGGCGCATCGACGGGCTGGTGAACAACGCGGGCACCGCGGCGGGCCGGCCCTTCGCCTCGGTGAGTGACGCGGAGTGGGAGGCGGACCTCCAGCTCAAGGTCTTCGCGGCGATTCGCGCCTCGCGGCAGGCGCTGCCCTTCCTGAAGGAGTCGGGGAGCGGCGCCATCGTCAACGTGCTGGCCATCGCGGCGAAGACGCCGGGCGCCAACTCCACGCCGTCGTCGGTGTCTCGCGCGGCGGGGCTCGCGTTGACGAAGGCGCTGTCCAAGGAGCTGGGCCCTCACGCCATCCGGGTGAACGCGGTGCTGGTGGGCATCATCGAAAGTGGCCAGTGGGCGCGCCGTGCCAAGGAAGTGGGCAAGCCCGTGGAGTCCTTCCAGCAGGAGATGGCGCGTCACGCCGGGATTCCGCTGGGCCGGGTGGGGAAGGCGGAGGAGTTCGCGGACACCGTGGCCTTCCTGCTGTCGCCCCGCGGTGGCTACATCACCGGCGCGGCCATCAACGTGGATGGGGGCCTGTCCGCGGCCGTTTGATGTCCCTTCGTCAGGAACGGGCCGGGTGCCCGTGTGTGGACGGTGAAGACGGCTTCGCGCCGTCTGGCGACCGCGGCTGCTGACCCCGGGTCCCTCATCTCTCCGTCACGTCCCCCTGGCAGGTCCGCGCTCGGACCCCGGGGCATTCCTGAGTTGGGTCATGCAGCCGAAACTGAACCGGCTTCTCCGGGCGCTCGCCCGCGAGGGGCTCGAGGTGGCCTATGACGGCCGCCTCTATTCCGTCCGCCTCCTGGGTGACGCCCACGCGCCGCCCGCCGAGGTCCTCCTCCCACCGGACCTGCCCGTGGAGGGCAAGGCCTTCCAGCAACTCGCCCAGCTCGCGGCCCTGAGACACCCCGGGGGCGGCGAGGTGCTGCGGGTACGCGCCACGCCCGACTTCCACCCGGGAGACTCCGGGGTGGCCATTGGCTCGGTGCTCCACACGCGCGGGCTGGTGGTGCCTGGCGCCATTGGCACCGACATCAACTGCGGCATGCGGCTGCACGTCGCGAACATCTCCGTGGAGGACTTCCTGGCGAAGCGGTCGGCCTTCGTCGAGCGGATGAAGGGCCACTACTTCTACGGCACGCGCGACGTCACCATGGGCTCGCGGGCCTCCGAGGCGCTGCTGCGCGACGGCGTGCAGGGGTGGCTCCTGGAGACAATGGAGCAGCCGCTGGGGTGCGCGGGCCGGGCCGACCTGGCGCAGCTCGACGCGGAGGTGTCGCGCATCCACCTGGGCGGCGGGCTGAAGGGCCATCCGCGCTGGGCGCCCGAGTCCTTCACGCGCGAAGGCCTGGTGCGCGACGCGGGGCTGGCCACCATTGGCGGCGGCAACCACTTCGTGGAGGTGCAGCGCGTGGAGGCCGTGGAGGACCGGGCGCGGGCGTGGGACTGGGGTGTGCGCGAGGGACAGCTCGCCTTCATGATTCACTCCGGCAGCCGGGACGTGGGCAAGCACGTGGGCGTGGCCTGGCAGGACCGCGCGCGGCAGGCGTGGCCCGCGGGCACGCCGCTCCCGGCCAGCGGCATCCTCCCCTTGAGCGACACGCGGCTCGTCACTGAATACCTGGAGGCGGAGGCGACGGCGGCCAACTACGCCTTCCTCAATCGCCTGCTGCTGGCGGAGTTGCTGCGCCAGACGCTCCGGGAGCTCTTCGGGGACGTGGAGGCGCCGCTCGTCTACGACGTGCCGCACAACCTGACGCTGCCCTACGAGGGCGGCTGGCTGGCTCGAAAGGGGGCGTGCCCGGCGGGGGCGGAGCAGCCCGTCATCATCCCCGGCTCCATGGGCGCCACGTCCTTCCTCATGGTGGGGTGTGGGGATGCGCGGGCGCTGGAGTCCGCGTCGCATGGGGCAGGGCGCGCGCGCTCCCGCTTCTCCCTGTCGCGGGGCGGCGCGGACCAGAGCGAGGCCGCCCTGGGGTTGACGGGCGTGGACTGCATCGCCCTTCGCGCGGAGCGCCGCGTCGAGGAAGCGCCCGTGGCGTACAAGCCCATCCGTCCGGTGGTGGAGGCCCAGGTGGAGGCCGGCATCATCCGGGAGGTGGCCCGGCTCTCCCCCCTGCTCACCTTCAAGGCCTGAGCGGGGAGGGAAGGGGGCACGTCATTTCACTTGGCGCGCTCCCCTGTCTCCGAGTGGAATGGCCGCGCGGCGGGCCCACTGCCCGCACGGCAGCTCACGCGGCATCGAGGGGAACTGGGGACCATGGAGAACACCTACGGAACGATGAACTCGCCCGGCGGCGCGGGCGCGAAGGAGGCCGTGTCGCTGCCGGCCATCCTGCTGATGGTCCTGTCCGGCATCACCGTGCTGCTGGGGCTCGTCAACGTGCTCCAGGCCTTTGGCGGAGCGGACCCCGCCGTCGCGGAGATGCTCAACAACCCCGACCTGCCCGAAGGCGCCCGGGAGGTGCTGGCGGCGACGTCGACCACGGGCGGCAAGCTGCTGCTCGCGCTGCCCACGCTGGTGCTCAACGGCATCGTCTTCTTCGGCGCGCTGAAGATGAAGAACCTGCAGAGCTACGGGCTGGCGATGGCCGCCGCCATCATCTCCGTCATCCCCTGCTGTGGCCCCTGCGCCTGTCTGGGCATCCCCGTGGGCATCTGGGCCCTGGTGGTGCTCAACAAGCCCGAGGTGAAGGCGGCCTTCACCTAGCCGCGGCGCCAGGCCGGCCACCGCCCCAGGGCCGTGGCCGGCCGCTGCTTCTGCATCCGCACGCACGCCAACTGGACGTCCACCGTGAGGGGACGACGGGCGGAGTGGACGGAGGCATAGCCGTGGCGCTGGTAGAAGTGTTCGGCGTTCAGGCTGGCATCCAGCCCCAGCAGCGCCGCGCCGCCTCGCCAGACGGCGGACTCCAGGGCCGACAGCAGGGCAGGGCCCACGCCATGGCCCGCCTCGTCCGGCACCACGTACAGCGCCTCCAGCTCACCCAGCGCCGCGTCCACCTGGCCGAAGCCCACCGCGCGCCGGCCGCGCTCCGCCACCAGCACCGTGCGCGGACGCTCCGGTCGCAGGTAGCCCTCCGGTTTCAAGAGCCGCACCCAGGTGAGCACCTCGTGCGGCGCGTACGCGCGCGGGCACAGGGCTTCCACGGCCAGGGTGTGGATTCGCCACAGCGTGCGGCGGTCTGACTCCTTCGCGGGCCTCAGGAGGAGTCCGTCCGCGCCCATGGCCGCCTCAGGTCACCTTCATGCCCTTGGGAATCACCACGACGCCCCCGGGCGTGACGTGGAAGCGCCGCCGGTCCTCCACCGGGTCGAACCCGATGGTCATCCCCGGCGGAATCTCCACGTTCTTGTCGATGATGGCCCGGCGGATGCGGCAGCGCCGGCCGATGGTGACGTTCTCGAACAGGAGCGAGTCCTCCACCTCCGAGTACGAGTTGACGCGCACCTTCGGCGACAGCACCGAGCGCCGCACGCTGCCGCCGGAGATGATGCAGCCCTCCGCCACCAGCGTGTCCATGGCGTGGCCCACGCGGTGGTTCTGCTCGTCCGCGAAGACGAACTTCGCCGGCGGGTAGTTGTTGGGCTGGGTGTGGATGGGCCAGCGGTCGTTGTAGAGGTTGAACGTCGGGTCCACGTCCACCAGGTCCATGTTGGACTGGTAGTAGACGTCGATGTTCCCCACGTCCCGCCAGTAGCCGCGCTCCTTGGCCTCCTGGCCGGGGACCTCGTTCTGGGCGAAGTCGTACACGTACACCGGCGCGCGCTTGTACAGCTCGCTGATGATGGACTTGCCGAAGTCGTGCGCGCTCGCCTCGTTCGCCGCGTCCCGCACGACCTCCTGCACCAGCACGTCGGTGGAGAAGAGGTAGTTGCCCATGGAGGCCAGGCACATCTTCGGGTTGCCCGGCATGGGCGGCGGGTCCTTGGGCTTCTCCAGGAACTGCAGCATCCGCCCGTCCGGCCCCACGTCGATGATGCCGAACTCGCGTCCCTGCTCAATCGGGACGGGAATCGCAGCCACGGTGCACGCGGCCTTCTTCGCGCAGTGGAAGTCCAGCATCTGCCGCGTGTCCATCCGGTACACGTGGTCCGCGCCGAAGACGAAGATGTAGTCCGGCTCCTCGTCGGTGATGATGTTGAGGTTCTGGTAGATGGCGTCCGCGCTGCCCTTGTACCAGTCCACCCCGGTGCGCATCTGCGCGGGCACGGGCTCCACGTAGTGGCCCAGGAACGCCGTCATCCGCCAGGCGCGGGACAGGTGGTTGTTGAGCGAGTCGCTCTTGTACTGCGTCAACACCTTCATCCGGTACACGCCGGAGTTGGCGAAGTTCGAGAGGACGAAATCGATGATGCGGTAGCGGCCGCCGAAGGGGACAGCGGGCTTCGCGCGCTCGCGCGTCAGGGGCTCCAGGCGCGTGCCTGCGCCTCCAGCCAGAATCATCGCCAGGACTTTGGACATAGGTGTGCCGGACGTTAGCCGTCCCCGGAAGGCCGGCAAGGGCACGTGTGCCTGCCTGCCAGCCATCGTTGAGTGCCGAACCGCCTCTTCAGGTGTCCTGACCGGCGCTGGACGTCCCGACGCCTCGGGTCGCCGCGCCTGGCCGCGGCCCCCGGCCGCATGTGGGAGAAACGCCGCCAAGGGCCGAAGAACCGGCCCCGGCTGCGTTGCATGGCGTCTGCCGAGGCTATCGTGCTAGCCTCGTTTCCGATGGCCGGCGACGAAACCCGCGTCACGAAGATCTCAACGCTCAACGTGCATGCCGACCGCAGCACGGAGTGTTGTCTCGTGCAGATTCACGGCCCGGAGCTCGGCAAGAAGTACCTCATCGAGGATGCCGAACTCACCATCGGGCGGGATCAGCACAACCACATCGTGGTGGACCTGGACAACGTGTCCCGCCGCCACGCCCGGATTCTGGGGCGTGGAGGGAAGATGCTCGTTGAAGACCTGGGCTCCACCAACGGCACCTTCCTCAATGACCAGGAAGTGCTTCAGGCCTCGCCGCTGCGCAGCGGGGACCTGGTCAAGGTCGGAGGCTCCATCTTCAAGTTCCTCGATGGCGACAACATCGAGACCCAGTACCACGAGACCATCTACACGCTGACCATCGCGGACGGCCTCACCGGCATCAACAACAAGAGGTACTTCCTGGAGTACCTCGAGAAGGAGATGGGCCGGTCCTCGCGTTATCAGCGCACCCTCACGCTGATGATGTTCGACATCGACCACTTCAAGCAGATCAACGACGTCCACGGCCACCTCGCCGGGGACTACGTGCTGCGGGAACTGGCCCAGTCCATCAAGCGCCTGGTGCGCCGCGAGCAGTGCTTCGCCCGCTACGGCGGCGAGGAGTTCGCCGTCGTCCTCCCCGAGGACGGTCTGGACAAGGCGCGCCTGTTCGCGGAGAAGATTCGCCGGCTCATCGCGGAGAAGTCCTTCGTCTACGACGAGAAGGAAATCCCCGTCACCATCTCCATTGGCGTGGCCGAGCAGACGTCGGACATGCTGGAGCCCACGCACTTCATCAAGGTGGCGGACGCGAACCTGTACAAGGCGAAGAAGTCGGGCCGGAACCGCGTGGTGGGCTAGGCCGTGGCCACCAGCGCAAGCGAGGCGGGTCCGTCCTTCCTCTCGCGGTTGGTGCTCGTGCTCCTGGGCTGCGTCTTTCTCGGCGCGGCCTGGGTGTGGAGCCACCGCTCGGAGCCCTGGGCCGCGCGCCTGGTGGACAACGCCCAGCGCACGGTGGGCTTGCCGCGGCGGTAGCGGTGAAGAGGCGGGAGTCCGGTCCCCGGAAGCTCCCGCCGCGAGCCTCGCTCAGGTGTTCTCGCGCAGCTCCGCCAGCCGACCCTTGGTGCCCGGCAGGCTCTGGGGCGGCATCTTCCCGTAGATGTGCCGCACCGTCTCGGAGAGCGTCTCCTGGAGGTCGCGCGCGCGGAAGCCGAGCTCGGCCTCCGCCTTGGACGCGTCCAGCCAGAACCAGTGCTCGCCGATGTCGATTTCCTGCGGGTCCAGCGTCGGCGTGGTGCCGCGCACCTTGGCCCAGCGCTCCAGCAGCTTCCCGCCGAGCACGTTGACCTTGGAGGGCAGCGTCAGCTTCGGCGCGGGCACGCCGGACAGGCGCTCCAGCCGCTGGAAGAAGTCCTTCATGGACAGATTCACGCCCATGAGGTGACGGCCGTACACCTCGCCCCGGGTGAGCGCCTGGACGAAGGCGTCCGCCGCGTCGCGTGCGTCCACGAAGGAGATGCCGCCGCCCGGCATGGCCGGGAGCTCGCGGTTGAGGAACTTCACCACCGTCCACGTGGAGGACAGCCGGTCATCCCCGGGCCCCATCAGAAGGCTGGGGTTGAGCACCACCAGGGGGATGTCGTGCTTGCGGCAGTACGCGAGCGCCAGCTTCTCCTCGTAGATTTTCGACAGGTAGTAGGGCCACTGGCCCACCACCGTAATCGGATAGTCGGCGCGCTCGTCGTGGACCTGCGCCTCCTTCGACACCGCGATGGTGCCGGAGGTGGAGGCCAGCACCACGCGCTTCACGCCGGCCTCGCGCACGTCCCGCAGCAGCTCGCGGGTGCTGTCCACGTGCAGCTCGAACATCTTCCGCGCGTCCTTCGGCTGGAAGGAGACGAGCCCCGCCAGGTGGTAGACGGCGTCCACGCCCTCCAGCGCTCGGCGCACCGCGTCCCGGTCCTTCAAGTCACCGGGGACGTACTCCGTGCCCGCATAGGGCGCGCCCGAAGGCCGCGAGCGGCCGATGAGCCGCACCGCGTGGCCCGCCGCCACCAGCCTGGGCACCAGGTGCGTGCCCAGAAAGCCCGTGCCTCCCGTCACCAGCAGCTTCACGAGTCCTTCCCTTCCGTGGACGTGGACGCGCGGGGAGTGGCCCCGGCCCCAGGCGGGTCCACGCGCTCCAGGCTCAACACCCGACCGTCGCGCAGCGCCCGCATCGAGTCCTCGGCGATGCGCGTGACGTAGCGGTAGCCCTCCGAGCGCGCCATGCCCTGCACCCGCGTGCGCAGGTCCGCGTGGCCCAGCACCGGACCGATGTTCACCCGCAGGGGCGTCTTCGTCTTGGGCAGCACGCTGCCCTTGGGCAGCGCGTCGAAGGCGCCGCCGATGTACAGCGGCAGCACGTCCATGTTGAAGGTGAGCGCCAGGTAGCCCAGCGTGGACTTGAACTCCATCAGCTCGCCGGTGGTAGAGCGCGTGCCCTCTGGGAAGATGAGGACGTTGAAGCCCTGCCGCAGCGCCTCGCCCGCCATGCGCAGCGACTCGCGCAGCGAGCCCTGCCGTTCAATGGGCACCAGGTTGGTGAAGTTCTCGAACCAGGCGCGCTTGAGCGGCGTGTTGAAGAAGTAGTCGCGCGCCGCCAGGGACACCAGCCGCTCGCCCTGGTCACCCAGCGCCGTGCGGACCAGGCCCGCGTCCAGGTGGCTGGAGTGGTTGGCGATGACGATGAAGTTGCGGTTGCGCGGGATGAAGGGCTTGCCCGTCACCTTCACGTCGAACACGCCGCCGTAGAGCACCTTCTGCCCGAAGGACATCAGCTGCCGGCCCACGTCCGCCACCACGTCGGGCACCGGAATCTCCACCTCTTCCGCGCGCGCGTTCTCCTTGGAGATTTCCTTCGCCCGCGTCTCCACCGAGGGGCGCTTGCCGGAGGACGCCACCACCTTGCGCAGGTCCTCCACCGTCTGGACCTGCGTCAGGTCCTCCACGGCGGGCAGCGGCACGCCGGCCGCCTCCAGCGCGGAGGACAGCTCGGTGAGCATCAGCGAGTCGAAGCCGAGGTCCCCGCTGAGCAGCGCGTCCGGGCGCACGTCGGACACCGGCCTGTGGCTGACCTCCGCGATGAGCGGGAAGAGCCAGTCCGCGACGCCGCCCGTGGAGGGGTGGGCCGCCTTCTCGCGCGCCTTGCTGGCGCTGGCGGCCATGCGCTCCTGGCGCTTGAGCTCCTCCACCACCTGCTTGCGCTTCACGCTGCGCTTGGCGGTGCGGGGCAGCTCGCCGTCCCACAGGCGCAGCACCTTCACGCGCCGGTAGAAGGGCATGCCCGCGCTCACCTTACGGAAGTGCTCCTCCAACTCGCGGCGCACCTCCTCGCGTGGGCGGTTCGCGTAGTCGGGCACGCACAGGCACGCCACCTTCTCGCCGCCCGCGTCATCGGGCAGGCCGACGATGGACAGCTCCTGGATGTGCGCGTGGTCCTGGTACAGCTCCTCCAACTCGTCCGGGTAGATGTTCTTCCCGTTGTGGTCGATGATGACGTCCTTCGCGCGGCCCACCAGGTACAGGTGGCCCTCCGCGTCCAGGCGCCCCAAATCACCCGTGTGGAGCCAGCCGTCCTTGAGCACCGCCTCGGTGGCCTCGCGGTCGCCGAAGTAGCCGGGCATGACGTTGGGGCCCTTGGCCAGGACCTCACCCAGCCCGTCGTTGTCCGGGTTGAGGATGCGCAGCTCGATGCCGGGCAGCGCGCGGCCCACCGTTCCAGGCTGGCGCTTGTTGCCGGGCTTCGTCACCGCCAGCACCGGCGCGGCCTCCGTCAGGCCGTAGCCCTCCGTGATGTTGAAGCCCAACTCGTGGAAGGCCTTGTGCACGTCGTCCGGCAGCGCCGAGCCGCCCGACACGATGACCTTGATGCGCCCGCCGAACTTGCGGTGCACCGGCCAGAACAGCAGCTTGCCCAGGTTGATGTTGTTGCGGTTGCGCAGCTCGCCGTGGGTGGCCATCAGCGCCTTGAGCGCCTGTTCAATGAACGGCGGGCGGCTGGCGAACTCCTGCGTAATCTTGCGGTGCAGGAGCTGCCACAGCGCCGGCACGCCCACCATGGCGGTGATGCGGCCCGTCTCGAAGACCTCGCCCAGCCGGTCCGACGTCAGCTCGTCGATGTACGTGATTTCCGCCCCGCGCCAGAACGGGGTGAGGAAGCCGGCGGCGAACTCGAAGGTGTGGTGCAGCGGCAGCACGGACAGCACACCGTCGCCCACGCCGATGTCGAAGGTCCCCGCCAGCTTCGCCACCAGCGCGGCGAAGTTCCGGTGGGTGAGCATGACGCCCTTGGGCGTGCCCGTGGTGCCGGAGGTGAAGATGATGCTGGCCAGGTCGTCCGCCGCGGCGGACTTGCGCACCGGCCCGATGCGGTCCGGGTGCGCCGGGTCGCCCGTCATCGCCTCCGCGAGGCTGGCCACGGTGACGCCTTCACCCAGCGCGGCGAACAGGCCCGGGAAGTCCCGGGCCGCGTCCTCGGAGACGAGGCACGCGCGCGCCTCCGCACGGCGGGCGATGTTGACCAGCTCCGCCTCGCTCAAGCCCGGGTCCACCGGGACGACGGTGGCGCCCGCGCGCAGGATGCCGAAGTAGGTGATGCCCCACTCGGGCCGGTTCTCCGACACCAGCAGCACGCGGTCACCGTGCTTGATGCCCGCGGCCAGCAGGAAGCTGCCCACGCGCGCGGCGTAGCGGTGCACCTCGCCGTAGGTGAAGCGCTCTTCCTTCTCGCCCGCCACCATGCGGAAGGCCACGCGGTGCCGGTACGCGTGCACCGTGGCTTCCATCAGCTCCAGCAGGTCGCGGTGCGCGGGGATGACGGTGCGCTTCTCGCGCTCCGACTCCATGCCCGGGAACACCCACTTCTCCAGGCCGGGGAGGTGCGTCCCCAGGAAGTACTCGCGCCAGTCGATGTGCTCCGGGTCCCAGGGCACCTTCAGCCGGTCCGCGGGCGCCATGCGCGCGTAGACGGAGCGCGTGTTGTCGCAGCGGAAGACGTAGCGGTTCTCGTAGAGGAAGGGGAGGAACAGCTCCGTCAGGGCCATGATGCCCTGGGCGTTGTCGTCCACCTCGTCCAGCGACACCTTCGCCTTGTCCAGCATGGCCTGGACGGCCGGAGCGCCCCACGCGGGGCGCACCTCGTCGATGGCCTTCTTCAGGAAGCGCGCGCCGCGCAGCAGCATGGGCGCGCTGAACAGCTCGAACTCCCTCTTGCTGACCGGCTGCGGCTCGACGCGCGAGCGCAGCTTGTTCATCAGCGCGTTGCCGGACTCGCGGTTGCGGTAGTAGCGCCGCCGGTACAGGCCCACCAGCTCCACGGAGCGGCCGGCGTAGAAGGGATTCTCATCGCCGGAGGCGAGCTGGTAGATGCGCCGCTCCTCCACGTCCATGGCGTGCGCGGTGATGCCGATGGTGGCGCCCGCCACCTGGTCCACCGGGATGATGTCCAGGATGGTGTTTTCGCCCGCGGGGATGCCGCCGGGGCCCTTGATGCCCGCGAAGGCCAGGGGCGCGGAGGTGGTGAAGCCCTCGTTCCAGCCGGGGAAGGGGAAGTGCCGCGCGCTCTCCACGATGGAGGGCCGGACGATGGAGTAGCGCAGGCCCGGCGTGGCCGCGAGCACCTGCTCGCCCAGGGACTTGGTGTACGTGTACGTGTTGGGCCAGCCCCAGTGGGCGGCGCGCTCCATGCCGGCGCGCACCAGCTCGCCGCTGAGCCACAGCTTGCGCTCGCGGCCCACCGCCAGCCGCAGCGTCTTCTCGTCGTTGGGGTCGCGGCCTTCTTCCTCCAGCCGGTCCAGCGCCTTCTTGCGGAAGGTGGACGTGAGGGCCCGGTCATCCGCCTGCTCGCGCAGCCGCGCGACGATGCGCGCCGCGTCCTGCAGCTCCTGCTCCAGGCTGAAGTCGCGGCCGTCCATCTCCTCCCGCTTGGGGAAGTAGCCGCGGACCTCCTCGTCCTCGAAGACGAGCCCGCTGCGGTTGCCGGCCACGAAGGCCGTGGACATGTGAATCAGCGGGACGGACCAGCGCAGCGCCAGCGCCGCGGCGAACTTCAGGCCGTGGGTGTTGACGTTGAGGCCCACCTCCAGCGACGGGTTGAAGGACACCAGCCCCGCGCAGTTGATGAACGCGTGCACCTTGCCGGTGAGCGCCTCCACCTGGGGCTCCTCCAGGCCCATCCACGGGTCGGTGATGTCGCCGTCCAGCACCTCCACCTTCTGGCGGATGAAGGCCAGCGCGCCTTCCTCCCCCAGGGTGTCGCGCAGCGGCTGGAAGGGCTCGCTGGTGGCCACCTTGTCGAAGAAGCGGCGCTCGGCGGACGCGGCGCTGCCCTTGCGGACCAGCACGTACACCTTGTCCAGGTCCTGCCCGTAGCGGGTCAGCAGCATGGACAGCGTCACCTTGCCCACGAAGCCGGTGGCGCCCGCGAAGAGCAGGCGCTTGCCGGTGAAGGTCTGGGTGACGTTCAGCTCGGGAAGGGCGGCCATGGGCGTCCTCACTTCACGTCCACCATCACCGTGGGCGCGATGCGCAGCAGGCTGATGGAGGCCGAGCGGCCCATGAACCCGCGGGCCTCTTCAATGGCCTCGGTGAGCGTGTCGGTGCGCTCCCAGCCCATCAAGGCGGGGACGTGGTTGTTCTCCGCGCCCGCGACGATGACCTTGCCCACGTGCTGGCGGCCATTCTCGCCCCAGTACCACATGTAGAAGGGGTGCACGCCGTGGTAGGCGTTGCCCTTGCGGTACAGGTGCACGTAGCTGGGGTTCTCCGCGAACTCGCGCTCGTACTTGTGCTCCAGCTTCATGGAGTCGCGCGTCTCCGGCAGCAGCCGGTGGAAGAACTCGATGTAGCTGGGGTGGTGCTCCGGGTCGAACTCGTCGTAGGCCGGGTGCAGGAGGATGAGCACGCCGCCCTTCTTCACCAGCGGCACGCCGCGGTTCAGGTTGTAGAAGTAGCCCAGCCCCATCACCTGCACCAGCAGCGGGTTGAGGATGGAGTTGACGCTGTACGGGGAGATGAACGGGATGGGGAAGATGACGATGTCGCTCTGCCCCTCCACCGGCACCACGTACTGCTTGTAGCTCGTCTCCAGCGTCTTCTGGTGCGTGGGCTCCGTCGCGCCGGCATAGACGCCCGTGACGTCGTAGGGTGCGGGGATGGAGTTGAGCACCTTGCGCGCGGCGGCGCGCGGCACCTTGGACAGCGCGAAGCGCATGGCCTGGAACTTCAGCCGGTCCGCCTCCGTGTAGTCCTCTTCCTTCTTCGCCAGGAAGTCGGTGGGGCCGCCGAACATGCGGTTGTTCAGCGCCGTCTCGATGTGGAAGACCTTCAGGTGCTTGTCGATGTTGCGCCCGATGCGCTCGTTGCTCTTGTAGAGCGCGCTCGTCTTCGGCTCCATGTAGCTGTCGGAGGCGCGGATGGTCTTCGGGTTGTGGTGGTGGCGCAGCGACGCGTAGTTGGACACGCCGGTGCCCATGGACTTGTGCCCGCCGTTCATGGGCACGAAGTTCACATTCACGTAGACGATGAGGTCGCTCTCCGCCACGCGGCGGTTCACCGACACCTCTTCACCGTGGGACGTGCGCTCCAGCGCGACCATCCCATCCGGGTCCTCGGCGTCGTGGTTGTAGTAGCGGTCCGGGTAGTAGGCGTCGAAGATCTTTTCGCCCACCATGCGCTTCATCTCGCCTTCCGTCATCCGGCGGTGCAGGGCGTTGGCGATGATGAGGTGCACGTCGTCCACGCCGCTGTCGGCGGCCAGCTCCAGGACGATTTCCAGGATGGTCTGCCGCACGTCCGGCGTCACCATGGGCGGCAGCGGCACGCTGATGTCGTCGATGACGCACGTCAGGCGCATGCCCGGCTTGAGCAGCGCGTGCAGCGGCTCCATGCCCTCCGGGTGGTTGATGGCGTAGCGGATGGCGGCCTTGACGTTGGGCACGCCGGCCAGGGGCGGGCGCGGGAAGATGACGCGCGTGCCGACCGGCAAATCCTCTTGCAGGAAGTTCTCACCGTGGAACAGCACGCGCGGGGGGCTGCCCTTCTCGGTAATGACGACCTGGCTTTCCTCGTCGTACAGCTTCTGGAGCGTCTTGAACGGGCGCATGGCGTGGGGGCTCTTACTTGAGGTCGAGGATGGGCCAGTTGTAGGCGCGCGCGATGGAGCGCAGCCGCAGGTCCGGGTTCACCGCGGTGGGACGGCCCACCACCGCGAGCATCGCGTAGTCAGAGGCGCTGTCGGAGTAGCCGTGGCACTTGTCCAGCGACAGGCCTTCCTTGGTGCAGTAGGCGCGGATGGCGTTCGCCTTGTTCGCGCCTTCGATGATGGGCGGAATCACCTTGCCCGTCGCCTTGCCGCCCACGAACTGCATCTTGTTGGCGATCAGGTCGTCGGCGCCCAGGTGGCGCGCCAGCGGGCGCATGGTGAAGTCCAGCGCGCCGGTGACGAGGACAATCTTGCAGCCGCTGCGGCGGGCCTGGTCGATGAGGTCCTGCGTCTGCTCGAAGAGGGCGGGCTGCAGCACGTCCTCGAACATGTCCTCGGCGATGGTGACCAGGCGGTCTTCGCTCAGGCCCGCGTAGTAGCGGTAGAAGAACTCGTTGAACGTCTTGCGGTCCACCGCGTCCATGACACCGAAGAGCGGCACGCTGAGGGCGGTGCTCAGGGTCCGCCCCGCGATGCCCAGGACGGAGCCGCGGTTCATCGCGTAGTACGCGTAGACGTGGACGACGTTCGTCTTCACGAGCGTCCCGTCGACATCGAAGAAGGCGGCTTTCGAGGGCATGGGGCTGCGGGCTTCCTGACACTTCGAGGGGGGGGAGGTCAACGATGCCGGGAGTCTGGCGCGCCTCCTGGCGGCTCGGGGAAGAAGGGCTATAGCCAGCCCTGCTCCTGGTACCACCGCACGCTGCGACGGATGGAGTTCGCCAGGTCACGCCGGGGGTGAAAGCCCAGCAGCCGCTCGGCCTTGGCCCCGGAGCACGTCCAGGCAGGCGCCAGGAGCTGCTTCGCCAGCTTCCGGCTCAAGGCCAGCTTGCGGCCCGTCACCTGAGACACCCCGTCCGCCGCCGTGGCCAGGGCCTGGAGCACCGCGGGGGGGACGCGCACCGTGCGGGGCGTGAGTCCCAGGGCTTGCGCACCCAGGTCCTGCACCTTTTCCAATGACAGGGGCTCGCCGGGGCCCGCGCAGAAGAAGGCCTCGCCAACCGCCGCGGGGTGGGTGGCCTGCAGCAAGAGGACGTCCACCACGTCCTCCACGTCCACCATGGTCAGCGGGCGGGGGCCGCCGGACAGCTCCAGCCGGATGCCGCGCTGGGCCATCTTGAAGAAGGGGAGGTTCTCCCGGTCCCCGGGCCCCAGGATGCGCGGCGGCCGGGACACCGTGACGGGCAGCCGGTCTCCATAGGAGAAGGCGATGCGCTCGGCCTCCGCCTTGCTCTCCCCGTACCATTCGTGGGGGTGGAAGGCGTCTTCCTCCACGTGCGGGCGGGTGGGCGTGGACGGACCGCAGGCGGCCAGCGAGCCCGTGAGCACCAGCCGGGGGCGGTGGCCCGCGGCCACGATGGCCTCACACAGGTGGCGGGTGCCCTCCGCGTTGACGCGCATGAAGTCGTCTCGTGTCGCGCCGCGGCGAGCGCCCGCGAGGTGGAAGACGACGTCCTGCCCCGTCACCGCGGCGGCCAGCGTGGAGGGCACCGTCACGTCGCCGTCCACCCGCGTGTACGTCACCCCCGCGAGCCCCGAGGCGTCACCTCCCGGGCGCAACAGGCATGTGACGCTGTCTCCGCGCGCGGCCAGGGCCTTGGCCAGCCACGTCCCCAGGAAGCCGCCTGCACCAGTGATGAGGGCTCTCATGAAGGGGTTTCATCCAAAAAAACACACCACGACCGCAAGGAGAATCCGGCAGCCGTTCGACTGCTGATCCACGCCGACAACGGTTTCCCCCAGGGCCCCAAGCGCTCCGGAGCCTGATTTTCGGGCTCCGGACGCGTTCCGAAGCGCGGGCGCGCGAGGGGGCCGAACGCGCCGGAGGCTGATTCTCGGGCTCCAGCCGCGTTCCCCGAGGGGCGCTCAGAGGGAAAAACGCAGGAGAGGGCTGTTTTTCGGGCCTGGGCGTGCTACTTCTACGCCGCATCGGCTGTCGCTTCACATAAGCAAAGCCGTACAACGTCCCCTTCGGAGGGGAGGAGACTCAAGACGAATGGCCGCCAAGAAAGCTGCTGCGAAGAAGGCTCCCGCCGCGAAGAAGGCTCCCGCCGCGAAGAAGCGCACGCCGAACGCGTCGTTCATGAAGGAGATGACGCCGTCTGCCGCGCTCGCTGAGATCGTCGGCGCGAAGCCGCTGCCGCGCACCGAGGTTGTCAAGAAGCTCTGGGCCTACATCAAGAAGCAGGGCCTGCAGGACGCGAAGAACAAGCGGCAGATCAACGCCGACGACAAGCTCAAGCCCATCTTTGGTGGCAAGAAGAGCGTCACCATGTTCGAGATGACGGCGCTGGTGAACAAGCAGCTGAGCTGAGCATTGGCCGGGGTCTCCCGGCGGCCGTACTCGGGGCTCGCCGCGACAAGCGGCGGGCCCTTTGCATTTCCAGGGGTTGGCGTGTCGGCGCGGAGCGTTGGATAGAGGGCGGACGCGTTTCTGTGTGCTGGCGGTCGGCGCGCGGGCGGCCTACCTCTGGGCCCCATGTTGCTCGACGCCTTGGAAGAAGAAGGGTCCGCCTCGAATGGGGCGGGTGGCGCCACGATGACGGCGGAGTCCCTGGCCGAAGGGCTCTACGCCCGCGTCCAGGCGGAGCTGGATTCGCGTCCGCACACGCCCCTGTCCACGTACCGCGTGCAGCTCCACCAGGGCTTCACCTTCGAGGACGCGCGGCAGGTGGTGCCGTACCTGGCCCGCCTTGGGGTGAGTGACCTCTATGCCTCCCCCTACCTGAAGGCCACGCCCGGGAGCACGCACGGCTACGACTGCGTGGACCACCAACAATTGAACCCCGAGGTCGGAACGCCCGAAGCGCACGCGGCGCTCTGCGCGGCGCTGCGTGCGCGGGGCATGGGGCAGGTGCTGGACGTGGTGCCCAATCACATGGGCATCGAGCGGGACAACCGCCTGTGGTTCGACGTGCTGGAGAACGGCCCGTCCTCCGTCTACGCGAAGTTCTTCGACATCGACTGGGCGCCGGTGAAGGAGGAGCTGCGCGACAGGGTGCTGCTGCCGATTCTGGGGGACCAGTACGGCATCGTCCTGGAGCGCGGGGAGCTGAAGCTGTCCTTCCGCGAGGGCGCCTTCTTCCTTCATTACTACGAGCACCTGCTGCCGGTGGCGCCGCGTCAGTACGCCCGCATCCTGCGCCATGGCCTGGAGCGGCTGGAGTCGCGGCTGGGGGGGGAGCACCCCGGCATGCAGGAGTTCCTGTCCATCCTCACCGCCATCGACTACCTGCCCTCGCGCACGGAGGTGGAGCGGCCGAAGGTGGTGGAGCGCCACCGGGAGAAGGAGGTCATCAAGCGCCGGCTGGCCGCGGTGACGGCGGAGTTCCCGGAGATGCTGGCCTACATCGAGGACAACGTCCGCGTCTTCAATGGCGAGCCGGGCAACCCGCGCTCGTATGACTTGCTGGACTCGGTGCTGACGGCGTGCAGCTACCGGCTGGCGCACTGGCGGGTGGCGGGCGAGGAGATCAACTACCGGCGCTTCTTCGACATCAACGGCCTGGCCGCGCTGCGCGAGGAGGACCCGGACGTCTTCCAGGAGGCGCACGCGCTCATCTTCCGCTGGCTGCGCGAGGGGCTCGTCACGGGGCTGCGCATCGACCACCCGGATGGCCTCTTCGACCCGACCGCCTACTTCCTGGACCTGCAGGAGGCGTACTTCGTGGAGCGGGCCCACGCGCTGTTCCTCCAGACGCATGCGGAGGATGACACGCGCTGGCCGGCGGTGGAGTCCAGCTTGCGCGAGCGTTGGCGCGCGGAGGTGACGCAGCAGCCGGACAGCCCGCTGCGCAAGGCGCTGTACGTGGTGGTGGAGAAGATTCAGGGCGGCCGTGAGCGCATGCCCGAATCCTGGGCCGTGCACGGCACCACGGGCTACCGCTACGCCAACGCGGTGAGCGGCCTGTTCGTCCAGCCGGACGCGGAGAAGGCGCTGACGGAGACGTACGAGCGCTTCGTGGGAGGGCAGGCGGACTTCGCCGAGCTCGTCTACCAGAAGAAGCTGCTCATCATGCGCGTGTCCATGGCCAGCGAAATCAACGTGCTGGCGCACGAGCTCAACCGCATCTCGGAGATGAACCGGCGCACGCGCGACTTCACGCTCAACTCGCTGCGGCGGGCCCTGGTGGAGTTCATCGCCCTGTTCCCCGTGTACCGCACCTACGTGGACGGCTGGCGCCCGGAGCTGGACGGGCGGGACGTGCAGTACATCGAGTGGACCATCCAGCGCGCCAAGGTGCGCAACGCCACCACCAACGCGTCCATCTTCGACTTCCTGCGCGACGTCCTCCTGCGCCGCTACCCGGAGCACACCGACGCGCGCGAGCGGGCGGACATGCTGCGCTTCGCCATGAAGCTGCAGCAGGTGACGGGGCCCGTCATGGCCAAGGGCCTGGAGGACACCGTCTTCTACATCTACAACCGGCTGGTGAGCCTCAACGAGGTGGGCGGCGAGCCGGAGCGCTTCGGCGTCCACGCCAACACCTTCCACCTGCGCAACCAGGAGCGCGCGGAGCGGTGGCCGGCCAGCCAGCTCACCTCCAGCACCCATGACACCAAGCGCAGCGAGGACGTGCGCGCGCGCATCAACGTGCTGACCGAGCTTCCGGAGGAGTGGCGAAAGCGGGTGAGGAAGTGGGCCCGCCAGACGGAGAAGGCGGTGTCCCAGCTGCCGTCCGGCCCGGCGCCCACGGCCAATGACATGTACCTCTTCTTCCAGACGGTGGTGGGGGCGTGGCCCATGGGCGACGCCCACTCCGCGGAGGCGCTGGCGGACTTCCAGCGCCGGGTGCGCGAGTACATGGGCAAGGCCATCAAGGAGGCCAAGGTCCGCACCTCGTGGACCAACCCCGACAGCGCCTATGACGACGCGGTGGCGCGCTACGTGGACGCCTGCTTCGACCCGAAGGTGACGGGCACCTTCCTGGCGGACGCGCGGGACTTCAAGCGCTCCATCGAGCGCGCGGGCCAGCACAACGCGCTGGGGCAGCTGCTGCTGAAGCTGGCCTCGCCCGGGGTGGTGGACACCTACCAGGGCTGCGAGCTGTGGGACTTGTCGCTGGTGGACCCGGACAACCGGCGGCCGGTGGACTTCGCGCTGCGCGCGCGGCTGCTGGAGGCGCTGGACGCCGAGGCGGAGCGGGACCGGGCCGCGCTGAGCGGGCGGCTGGCGGCGAACCTCGAGGACGGTCAGGTGAAGCTCTACGTCCTGACGGAGGCCCTGCGGCTGCGCCAGCGGCAGGCGGCCCTCTTCCGGGAGGGCGGCTACCGGGCGCTCGAGCTGACCGGCGCCCGGGCGAAGGCGGCGGTGGGCTTCGCCCGCGAGCACGGCGACGCGGTGGTGGTGGCCTGCGCGCCGCGTTACACCCTGTCCGCCCTGCAGGCCCCCGAAGGGCTGGCGGGCGCTTACGGCAGCACGTTCCTGGACCTTCCGGAGGCATATGCGGGCATGATGTTCCGCGAAGTGTTCACCGGACGTCAGGTGCGCCCCGAGCGTGGACCGGGGGGCGCGGTGCTGCCCCTGGGGCCGCTCCTGGCGGCATTCCCGGTGATTCTGCTGGAGAGGAGCGCCGGATGAGGAGGGCCGAGGTGCTTCCAGGGAAGCCGTATCCCCTGGGCGCCACGTTCGATGGGCACGGGGTCAACTTCGCCGTATTCAGTGAGCACGCCAAGAGGGTCGAGGTCTGTCTCTTCGACCCGGAGGACCCCGCGAAGGAGACGCGCCGCTTTCCCCTGCTGGAGAACACCCACCAGGTGTGGCACGGCTACGTGCCTGGAGTGGCCGCCGGGGCCCTCTACGGGCTGCGCGTGCACGGGCCCTACGAGCCGAAGAAGGGGCTGCGCTTCAACCCCCACAAGCTGCTGGTGGACCCATATGCCCGGGCCATCCACGGCCAGGTGGACTACGAGGCCCCCATCTACGCCTACACGCCGGGCGCCAAGGAGGACGACCTCGCGCTCGACACGCGCGATGACGCGGCCGCCGTGCCCAAGGGCGTGGTGCTGGGCGCGGACACCTTCGACTGGGAGGGGGACGCTCCGCCCCGCGTGCCGTGGCACGACACGCTCATCTACGAAGTCCACGTGAAGGGCTTCACCAGGCTGCACCCGCGCGTCCCGGAGGCGCAGCGGGGCACCTACGCGGGGCTGGCCCACCCGGCCAGCATCGAACACCTGAAGAAGGTGGGCGTCACCGCGGTGGAACTGCTGCCCATCCAGCACATCGTCGACGAGCCCTTCCTCATCCAGCGCGAGAAGGTCAATTACTGGGGCTACAACACCCTGGGGTACTTCGCGCCGGACGCGCGCTACAGCGGCTCGGGGTCGCTGGGCGGGCAGGTGGACGAGTTCAAGCACATGGTGAAGCAGCTGCACCGCGCTGGCATCGAGGTGCTGCTCGACGTCGTCTACAACCACACCTGCGAAGGCAACCACCTGGGCCCCACGCTGTCCTTCAAGGGCGTGGACAACGTGGCGTATTACCGGCTCACGGAGAAGGACCCGCGCTACTACCTGGACTTCACCGGGTGCGGGAACTCGTGGAACGCCACGCACCCGTACGCGCTGAAGCTCATCGCCGACTCCCTGCGCTACTGGGTGGAGGAGCTGCACGTGGACGGGTTCCGCTTCGACCTGGCCACCACGCTGGGGAGGGACCGGCACGGCTACGACACCCGCGCCGCCTTCTTCCAAATCATCCACCAGGACCCGGTGCTCAGCCGGGTGAAGCTCATCTCCGAGCCCTGGGACGTGGGCGACTTCGGCTACCAGGTGGGCAACTTCCCGGTGCTGTGGAGCGAGTGGAACGGCAAGTACCGCGACACCATCCGCCGCTACTGGAAGGGCGATGACCGGCAGGCGGCGGAGATTGGCTACCGCCTCACCGGCAGCTCGGACCTGTTCTCGCTGTCCGGCCGCAAGCCCGCCGCGAGCGTGAACTTCGTCACCGCGCACGACGGCTTCACGCTGCACGACCTCGTCACGTACAACGACAAGCACAACGAGGCGAACGGCGAGGAGAACCGCGACGGCGCCAACGACAACCACTCCTGGAACTGCGGGGTGGAGGGCGAGACGGCGGACCCGAAAATCAACGCCCTGCGCGAACAGCAGAAGCGCAACTTCCTGGCCACGCTCTTCCTGTCCCAGGGCGTGCCCATGCTGGTGGCCGGCGACGAGATGGGCCGCACGCAGAAGGGCAACAACAACGCCTACTGCCAGGACAACGCGCTGTCGTGGGTGGACTGGGAGCTGAATGACACGCAGCGCGCGCTGCTGGACTTCACCTGCGCCCTGACGAAGCTGCGGCGCGAACAGCCGGTGCTGCACAAGCGGCGCTTCTTCCGCGGCGCCCATATGTGGGACAGCGAGCTGAAGGACCTGGCGTGGTTCCGGCCCGACGGCAAGGAGATGCGCAAGGACGACTGGGAGAAGCCCTACGTGCGCTCCCTGGGATTCCTGCTGGGCGGTGACGCCATCGCCGCGCCGGACGACGAAGGAAACCGGATTGTGGGGGACACCATCCTGGTGCTGATGAACGCCCACCACGAGCCCATCACCTTCATGCTGCCCGCCGTCGAATGGGGCGCGGACTGGGAGCTGGTGGTGGACACCGCGTTGGCGGGGGAGTCGCCGCGCACGCACACGCCGGCGGGGGGCACCGTGCAGGTGGCGGGCCGCTCCCTGGCGGTGCTGCGCCGCCCGGCCACGGAATAGCCCTCCGAGTGGCCGCGAGGGGCCCGCTGGACGAAAGCAGGAGGTCCAGCGGGTTGCACGCGGGGGTCGACGCCCGGGCATCCCGCCGGTAGGGTGCGCCCCGCCGTCCCCTGCAACAGGATTGCTCCGTGAACACGCAAGTCGCGCTCTGGGTGGGTTTCAACGTCTTCGTCCTCGCGATGCTCGCGATGGACCTCGGGCTGTTCCACCGCAAGGACCACGCGGTGACGCCGAAGGAGGCGGGCCTCTGGACGCTGGTGTGGATTACCCTCAGCCTGATTTTCTGCGCGGGCATCTGGCACTACCAGGGGCCCACCGTGGGGCTTCAGTGGTTGACGGCGTACGTGGTGGAGTACGCGCTCTCCGTCGACAACCTCTTCGTCTTCCTGATGGTGTTCAGCTACTTCCGGGTGGCGCCCGAGCACCAGCACCGGGTGCTCTTCTGGGGCATCCTGGGCGCCTTCGTCATGCGCGCCGGCCTCATCATCGCCGGCACGGCGCTGGTGAAGCAGTTCCACTGGCTCATCTACCTGTTCGGCGCGTTCCTCGTCTTCACCGCGGTGAAGATGCTGGTGTCCAAGGACGAGGAGATTGATCCGGAGCAGAAGGGCATCGTGAAGTTCGCGCGCCGGGTGCTGCCGGTGGCGCGGCTGGGGGACGGCAGCCGCTTCCGGGTGACGGAGGACGGCCGGCGCAAGTTCACGCCGCTGTTCATCGTGCTGCTGGTGGTGGAGGCCACGGACCTGCTCTTCGCGCTGGACTCCATCCCCGCGGTGCTGGGCATCAGCCAGGACGCCTTCATCATCTACACGTCCAACGTGTGTGCGATTCTGGGCCTGCGCTCGCTGTTCTTCGTCGTGTCCAGCTTGATGGACAAGTTCCACTTCCTGAAGGTGGGCCTGAGCGCGATTCTTGGCTTCGTGGGCGTGAAGATGCTCATCACCTTCTTCGACATCCACGTCCCCATCGGCATCTCCCTGGGCGTGATTGCCGGCATCCTGGTGGCGTCCATCATCGCCTCGCTGGTGTGGCCGAAGCAGCCGGAGCCCGGACAGGACCGCGAGAGCGCCAAGACGTAGGCGGGGCGCCGGGCCGCCAACCCGGCGTTTTCCTTGCAAGTGGCCGCCGTTACCGCCAAATCTGGGGGCATGTCCTCCAGCGCCACCACTGACGGCATCCGCATCACCGTGAAGCCCGCCTACTGGCCGGAGCGCAGCGCTCCAGAGTCCGGGCAGTTCGCCTTCATGTACACGGTGGAGATCGCCAACGAAGGCGATGCGCCGGCGCAGCTCAAGGCGCGGCATTGGGTCATCACCGATGCCACGGGCAAGGTGGAAGAGGTGAAGGGCGAGGGCGTGGTGGGCCGCCAGCCCCACCTGGGGCCTGGAGAGCGGTTCGAGTACACGAGCTGGGCCATGCTGCGCACGCCCTTCGGCACCATGCGCGGCACCTATGACATGGCGCGGCCGGACGGCACGCACTTCGAAGCGCGCATCGCCGAGTTCGCGCTCACCCTCCCCAACTCCCTGCACTGATGCCAACATCCACCTCGAAGCGAGGGCTGCTGCTCGTCAACCTGGGGACGCCGGATGCGCCTCAGGCGGGGCCGGTGCGTCGCTACCTGCGCGAGTTCCTCAGCGACCCGCGCGTCATCGACATCCACCCGCTGGGCCGCTGGGCGCTGCTCAACCTCATCATCCTCCCGGTGCGTCCGGCGAAGAGCGCGGAGGCGTACCGCAAAATCTGGATGAAGGAGGGCTCGCCGCTGCTGGTGCACAGCCAGGCGCTGGCGGCCCAGGTGGCCGAGCGGCTGGCGGGGGAGTACGAGGTGGCGCTGGCCATGCGGTATGGCTCGCCCTCCATCCCCGACGGCGTCGCGGCGCTCAAGGCGCGCGGCGTGTCGGAGTTCACCGTGCTGCCGCTGTACCCGCAGGAGGCCGCGTCCTCCACCGCGTCCTCGCTGGCGCGCACCTACGAGGTGCTGGCCCAGTCCTGGGACGTGCCCTTCGTGCGCGCGGTGCCGGCCTTCTTCGAGCACCCGGGCTTCCTGGACGCCTTCACCGCCGTGGCGCGGCCGGTGATTGACGACGCGCGCGCCGACTACGTCCTCTTCAGCTTCCACGGCCTGCCGGAGCGGCACATGCGCAAGAGCGACCCCACGGGGACGCACTGCCTGTCCACCGCCTCGTGCTGCGACGCCATGACGGACGCCAACCGCCACTGCTACCGCGCGCAGAGCTACGCGACGGCGCGGGGGCTGGCCCAGCGGCTGGGACTGCCGGCGGGCGGGTGGAGCGTGGCCTTCCAGTCCCGGCTGGGCCGCACGCCGTGGGTGAAGCCGTACACGGACGTGGTGTTGCCAGAGCTGGCGAAGCAGGGCGTGAAGCGCCTGGCGGTGATGTGCCCGGCCTTCGTGGCGGACTGCCTGGAGACGCTGGAGGAGATTGGCCTCCGCGCGCGGGAGCAGTTCCTGGAGGCGGGAGGGGAGTCGCTGACGCTGGTCCCCTCCCTCAACGCCCACCCGGCCTGGGTGGACGCCGTGGTGCGTATGGTGCGCGAGTCGGACGGCCCGCCTACTGCTGTGGCTGGGCCGTCGGAGTCGGCGCCGACTCCACCGCGGTGAGGCGCAGCTTCAGGGCGCCGGTGGGCACCTGGAGCGCGGCGGTGGGGAAGCCCCCCTTCGTCACCGAGGAGACGGTGCCTTCCCAGGAGCGCCACCGCCCGGCCTTCACCAGGAACTCGCCGCGGCCGGTGATGCGCACCTCGGCGCTGGAGCTGGACTCGGGCGTGGCCCGGGGCCGGGGGCGCTCGGAGTCGTCCGCCTCCGCGTCCTCCTCCGCGGCGCGCGCGGGCGAGGTGGGGGGCGCGTCCTTCGCGAGGACCGTGCCGGCCAGCTTCTCGGAGATGTCGTACTCCAGCGTGGCCACCTGCTCGCCCCCGTCGGCGGGCGTCAGGCTGGCGAGCTTCACGCGGTTGCTCCGCTCGGGCTGGCCGGCCTGGAACTGGGGCCCCAGCGCCTCCACGCGGATGAGCTCGGTGCCGAGCGACCACGCGTCACCGGGGCCGACTGGATCTCTGGGCAGCTCCAGCACCAGGGTGGCGGTGTTGCGGGTGGCGCCCTGCAGGCCGTCGAGCACGAAGCCTCGCTCGCTCAGCGTGGCCGTGTCCGCGTCGGCGTTGCCGCCCACGGGGACGACGCGGAGGCGGTAGTCACCCGAGTCGGTCCGCTCCATGAAGTAGGTGACGGGGCCGGGAAGGGCCGCGGCGACGGGCGCGGGCTTCTCCTTGCCCTTGCCCCTGGCGCTCTTGGGGCGCGTGTTCTCATCGGTGCTGGCGGACGCGCCGCCGGTGCGCTCGATGTCGAGCCGGTACGACGTGGGCGCGCCTTGGGCAATCTTCCACCGGAGGACCACCTTGGAGGGGTCCACGGGCGGCTCCGCGGCGGCAGCGGGGGCGGCCTCCGCGGGAGGCGGAGCGTCCTTCATCCCCGGCGGGCGGGGAATGGGCTCCATCTTCCCACGGGGCTCCTCCTTGCACGCGGTCAGTGACAGGGCGACGACCAGACCAAACACGCTTTGCTTCACGCGGGGACGCTCCTTGGCAGCCTTGGTGGGATATCGAAGCAGGCGAGGTCATTCAAGTACGTCACCCGGCCGCTTCGAGGATGACTGGGCGAGCGACACGTCGACCTGCGTCTTGACGCGTCCGGCGAAGTCTGGGCCCGGCTCGAAGTCTCTTGAGGAGCGGCGCCTTGCAGGGCGACCCGCCGTCTTGCGTCCTCGCGTCACGGGGCCGCTTGCGTTTCGTGCGTGCTTTGCGAAGAAGCGGGGGCCATGTCCGAGCCGCTCGAGAAGCCCGTGACTCCCTTGTTCGATACGAGCCGTGACGCGCTGGCGTGGCTGCGGGAGCAGGGGCTCGAGCACCTGTCGCGGCTGAGCCTGGCGGTGCTGATGCCGCTGGTGGAGGCGGCGTGGCTGCCCCAGGCGCGTCCCGTGCTCGCCCGCCGCAGGCTCGTGGAGCTGCTGAGCACGGACTTGCTGGCGCGTTGGTTGACGGAGGCGATGCCGGCACCCCGGATGAAGGAGCTGCTGCCCACGCTCGCCTGGCGCTTCGTGGAGGCGGAGCGGCTGGGCGCGGAGGCGTCACGGGCTTCGCTCGAGGAGCGGCTCGCGCCGCCCGCCGAGTCCCGCACGCACCGCGTCCATGGCCTGCTGCTGGCGCTGCGCGCGCGCGTTCCGATGTCCGTCGCGCCCCGGCCGATGCACGCGCTGGTGCCGGACTTGATGCAGTTCGACGCGCCGCTCCCGGGCTTCCGGCTCCGTGAGACGCGCATCTCCGAGTTGCCGGTGGGGGCGCAGGCGGGCTTCATCCTCCCCGAGGCCCGGCTGATTTTCGCGCCCACCGAGGTGACGGGGGACTGCTCCTGTGGCGCGACGTTCTGCGTCCACCTGCTGGCGGCCATCGACACGGCGCTGCTGTGGCTGCGGCAGCCGTGGACGGAGACGTTTGGCGAGGAGTTGGAGGAGCTGGTCCGTCCCGGCTGGGAGCGCGCGCTGCGGGCGCTGGAGCGGGCCGTCGACGACAGTCCCGGTGGGCCCGGAGGTGGCGAGGTCTCCTGGCGGCTGGACGTCATCAACGGGTACGGCGTGGAGCTCGCGGCCTACGTACACAAGCGCAACAAGAAGGGCCAGCGCAGCACGGGCGCGAAGGTGAGCCGGCGCAAGCTGCTGCAGGACCATGGCTCGCAGTTGTCGGCGGCGGACGCGCGCCTGGCGGCGTTGCTGCCGGAGTCGGAGGCCCCCGCGTCGCGCGCGCTGCTCTTCGAGTTGGTGGGGCATCCCCGCATCCACCTGGATGAGAACCCGGACCTGCTGGTGCGCATCGAGCGCGCGAAGGT
Organism: Myxococcus sp. AM009; assembly: GCF_013372605.1. NCBI lineage: Bacteria > Pseudomonadati > Myxococcota > Myxococcia > Myxococcales > Myxococcaceae > Myxococcus > Myxococcus sp. AM009. Next base: position 4,573 of record NZ_JABXEP010000032.1, on the reverse strand, counting down.
CGGGCTCGTCGCCGAGGACCGGGACGGCGTGGTCATCGTGAGCGCGGGCGTGGATGGCGCGATGCTGCCCACGGCGATGCTGGAGCGGGTGCGCAGGGCGCAGCCGGAGGAGGGGCTCTACGTCTGGGATGACAGCCAGCGGGTGCTCACGGTGTTGGACGCGGGGCCCGAGGTCCGCGCCCTGATGACGGCGCTGAACCGCCACGGCAATGCGTTTCCGCCGGAGAGCCACGTCGCGCTGCTGGACCAGTTGTCGAAGCTGTCCTTGCGCGTGCCGGTGGCGCTGCCTCGGAGCGTCCTGGGGGAGTCGGTGCCGCTGCGCTACGCGCCCGTGGTGCGCATGGAGGCGCATGCGAGCGGGGCGGTCCGTGTGGAGCTGCGCACGCGCCCGTTGCCGGACAGCCCCGCGTTCATTCCGGGCGAGGGGGCGCGCGACGTCCACCTCCGGCGGGGGACGGGGGCCGTGCACGCGGTGCGTGACTTCGTTCAGGAGCGCGACGCGGCGGAGCTGCTTCAGGCCCGGTTGCCGCTCGACACTGCGGAGCCCGAGGAGCTGCCCTTCACCTTCCGCTTCACCAGCGCGCAGGGCGGCCTCGCGGTGCTCTCGGCCTGCGTGGAGCTGGAGCCGAAGCCGGAGCTGGAGTGGGTGGGGGCGCCGGTGCGGCTGTTCCATGCCGCCGCGCCTCCGGCGCTGAAGGTCATCCTGGAGCGGAAGCGGGACTGGTTTGGCGTGCTGGGTGGGCTCGCGGTGGAGGGCGAGCGGGTGGAGCTGGCGCGGCTGCTCGATGCGGCGCGGCGGAAGGAGCGCTTCGTCCAGGTGGACGCGACGTCCTATGTGGAGATTGAAGGGGCGCTGCGGGAGCACCTGGAGCGGCTGGCGGACCACGCGCATGCCACGCGCCATGGCCTGGAGGTGGGGCCTTCCGCGGTGGAGACGCTCACGGCGCTCCAGGACGCGGGCGCCGAGGTGGAGGCGGACAAGACGTGGCAGTCGCTGGTGGAGCGCATCTTCGCGGCGAAGGAGCTGAGGCCGCGGGTGCCCACGGGGTTGAAGACGGCGCTGCGGGACTACCAGTTGGAGGGCTTCCGCTGGCTGACGCGGCTGGCGTCGTGGGGCGCGGGTGGAGTGCTCGCGGATGACATGGGGTTGGGCAAGACGGTGCAGGCGCTGACGGTGCTCCTGGACCGGAGCAAGCTGGGGCCCGCGCTGGTGCTGGCGCCGACGTCGGTGGCCTTCAACTGGGTGGACGAGGCGAAGCGCTTCGCGCCGTCGCTGCGGATGACGCTGTTCTCGGAGGCGACGGACCGTGGGCGGACGTTGGAGCGGCTGGGGCCCAAGGACGTGCTGGTGCTGAGCTATGGCCTGCTCACGCGGGACATCGAGCGGCTGTCGAAGCTGCGCTTCTCCACCATCATCTTCGACGAAGCGCAGACGTTGAAGAACGCGACGACGCACCGCTTCCGCGCGGCGCGGGCGCTCCAGGGGGACTTCAAGTTCGCGCTGTCGGGCACGCCGCTGGAGAACCACCTGGGCGAGCTGTGGAGCCTCTTCGCCGTCGTCTTCTCAGGGCTGCTCGGGAGCTGGGAGGCGTTTCGCTCGCGCTTCGCCGCGCCGATTGAGCGAGGCGTGGACCCGACGGCCGCGCCCGCGCTGGCTCGGGTGCTCCAGCCCTTCCTGCTGCGCCGGACGAAGGCGCAGGTGGAGGCGCAGCTCCCGCCTCGGACGGACATCCGGGTGCCCATCGTCCTCTCGTCGGAGGAGTGGGCGCTCTACGAGGACGCGCGGCTGGCGGCGCTGTCTGATTTGGAGACGCGCAAGCCGAAGATGAAGGAGCAGGAGCGGCGCATCGAGGTTCTGGCGGCGCTCACGCGGCTGCGGCTCCTGTCCTCACATCCGCGGCTGTATGACGCGGGGTCGAAGCTGGAGTCGGCCAAGCTGGAGCGGTTCATGGAGCTTGTGCGGGAGCTCCGCGCGGAGGGGCATCGCGCGCTGGTGTTCAGCCAGTTCACCTCCCACCTGGCGCTGGTGCGCGAGGTGCTGGACGCGGAGGGGATTGATTACGAATACCTGGATGGACAGACGCCCGCGGGGGCTCGGGCGGAGCGGGTGCGCGCGTTCCAGGAGGGAGACGTGCCGCTGTTCCTGATTTCGCTCAAGGCCGGTGGCTTCGGGCTGAATCTCACGGCGGCGACCACGGTGATTCACCTGGACCCGTGGTGGAACCCCGCCGTGGAGGACCAGGCCTCCGACCGCGCGCACCGGATTGGGCAGGAGCGGCCGGTGACGGTGTACCGCCTGGTGACGCGGGGGACCATCGAGGAGCAGATGCTGTCGCTGCACGAGCACAAGCGCGCGTTGGTAGCGGGGGTGCTGGAAGGGAAGGACGCGGCGGGACGGCTGTCGACGCAGGAGTTGCTGGGGCTGCTGTCCCAGCGGCTGGCTTCGCCTGGGGAGGAGGAGGGGCCTCGGACGAGGCACTGAGCCTGGGGAACGGGAAGTCAAACCATCGCGGAACAATGACAGCGCAGCTCCTTCGCGCCTCCCGGTGTCACGAATGCGGTACACCGGGGGCTCCGCTTGGGTCTGAAAAGGTTACTTCGGGGCGGGAACGTATTGGGGATGCCCGGAAAGCGCTGTCATTGATAGGCCATTGACCGTGTCCGGGTCCGGACGCGAATGGGACCGCTCAATCATATAAATCCCGAACGCCCCAAACTGTGGGTGCGCGTAGATCGTTCCGTCTTCGTTTGCCCCCGTGCCCGAGTCATCCCAGCTCGCAGCAGGTAGCTCCACCTGGACGAAGAAACTGCTGTCTATCAACTGGCACAGCTGCACGGCATCCGGCTGGGTAGCGTCGTCATCGTTGGCACTATAGGAACCGATGCCCCCTGGAACCGTGCTGCCATCCTTCTTGATCAGCAGCGGCCAGAATCCCGCATAGTCCTGTGACTGGCCCGAGCCGTGATCATTATAGACCTGCTGGAAGGTATCCGGAGGCTTCAAGGGCGAAGCGCCTGCCGCGACGTAGATGACATAGTCTGGCGGTGTCATCGGCTGGGGATAGAAATCCGAGACCATGGCCAGGTCGCTGAGCGGGACGTAGTTGGAGGGAACGCCCGGAGGCAGCGCCTGGCATTTGAAGATGTACACCGTGTTCTGGTACTTGCTGGAGCGAGCGCTCCAGGTGCATGGGGTCGAATTGGCGTCGTAGGGGACGAAGAGCATCATGTACGGCGGATGCACGATTTCGCTCATCTTCTGTGTCCTTCCGGCAGACGTGCGTGAAGGGCCCTGGTGCCCCCCGGTACCGTCCTCGGCCCATTGGAGTGGACCGGGAGAGACACGGTGGCGAGAGGCAGTATCGCAGCGGAGGAGTTGGAGGCGTTGCGCGGGCGTGTGCAGCAGTGGCGGCTGACGCGTACCCAGCAGGGACGGATGCCAGAGGCGCTGTGGAGGGCGGCGGTTTCGGCGGCGCAGCGCTACGGGGTGTCCCATGTCGCGCGCGCGTTGGGGGTGGGCTATGCCGCGCTGAAGGCCCGGACGTCGGCGGCGCCCCCGCCGAGGCGTCAGGCGGGCGCGGCGGCCAGGCCGGACGGCTTCGTCGAGGTGAGCGCCGCGCAACTGCTGGCACCCGTCCCCGCCTCCAGCCTCGTCATTGAGTACGTGGCCCGGGAGGGCGGACGGCTGACACTCACCGTGCCCGCTTCGTGCCAGGGCTTCGACGTGCTGGCCCTGGTGGCCGCGCTGCGGGGCCCATGATTCAAATCACTCCTCAAATGAGAGTGCTGGTGGCCATTGAGCCGGTGGATTTCCGCCGGGGCGTTGATGGGCTGGCGCAGCAGTGCCGTGCGGCCCTCGCGGAAAACCCTTTCAGCGGAACGGTATTCGTCTTCCGCAACCGGCAGCGGACGGCGGTGAAGTTACTCGTCTACGACGGGCAGGGCTTCTGGCTGTGTCACAAGCGCCTTTCCCAGGGGCGGTTTCGCTGGTGGCCCACGGCGAGTGAGGCGGCTGCCCCGCTGCGCGCCCACGAGTTGCAGGTGCTGCTGTGCGCGGGCGACGCTTCGGCCACGCAGGCCGCCCCTGAGTGGCGCAAGGTGGGCACGTAGGCCGCGTCGCCCTCCAGGGGAGCGAGCCCGGACGCCCATGCCCTCTGGGCAGGCCTGCGCGCCAGGAACATGTTGTAGCGGGCAATGGGCAAGACGAAGCGCCAGCCAAGGCAGGTGGACCCGGCGCGGCTGGCAGTCATTGTCGAGCGGACGCGAGGGGCCCTCAGCCAGGAGGACTTCGCCACGCTGAAGGCCGCCATGGACACGCTGGCCTTCGTGACGGCGGAGCTGCAGGCGAAGGGGACGAGCGTGGAGCGGCTGCGCAGGCTTCTCTTCGGCGCCCCCACGGAGAAGACGGACGCGGTGCTGCGCAAGGCGGGGCAGCCGGCTGGGCGTGCCCAGCGTCAGGAGGAAAAGAAGGCCCCAGCCCCGGGGCACGGACGCACCGCGGCGGCGGCCTACACGGGCGCCAGCCGGGAGGAGGTGGCGCACGCCTCGCTGCACGGTGGGGACGTGTGCCAGG